>JAGWAL010000034.1:0-4544 GCA_021296415.1 Acidimicrobiia bacterium
CGCGCCGAACAGGAGGACATAACCGACGACCAGCAGCGGCAACGTCTGGTAGACCGCCTCGGCGAACGGCACCTGCAGCGCCCAGAAAACCAGCGCCAGGGCGACCACGATGCCCGGCAGGGCGAAACCGGCCGTGACGAGGAGGTTGGAGGCCGAGGCGCCGCGCGACGGGCGGCGGACCAGCAGCCACGCCAGCGGGAGCATCACCGCGACCGTCACGGCGGCCGCAACCGCGCTCACCGCCACGGTGGAGGCGGCCGAGGCGGCGATCCCCGCGCCGTCGAGGGCGAAAGCCCCGACACGCCGGCCGGGATTGGCGATCCCCCGGCCCGCCCAGTAGCCCAGCGTGGCGAGTGGCGTCACGAGAGCCAGAAGCAGGAACGCCACGACGGTGGCACAGACCGGCCAGCGCCACCGGCCGAGAGCCGCCAGTGGCGGGGGCCGCTCGGAGGTCGCCGCGAAGCCGCCGCCGCGCCGCCGTGCCAGCGACCGCTCGAGAGCGACGACTCCCACCGCGACGACGCCGAGGAGCAGCCCGTGCGCCACCGACGTGGGCCGATCGAAGAGCCGGTTGGCGTAGATCGAACGGGTGAGGGTCTCGTAGCGCAGCAGCTCGACCGCTCCGAAGTCCGAGAGTGTGTAGAGGCACACGAGCAGGCCGCCGGCGGAGACGGCCGGCAGCACGGCCGGCAGCGTGACCGTGGCGAACACCGCCCGGGGGCTGCGTCCCAGCACGCGCGCCGCCTCCTCGTAGGAAGGATCCAGATGGCGCAGCCGGGCACGGGTCGGCAGGTACACGTAGGGATAAGTGAGGAGGGTGAGCACACCCCAGGCGGCCCAGAAGCCTTGGAGCCGGGGAAGGGAGCCGACTCCGAGCGGCGACAGGATCTGCTCGGCGAGGCCGCCGCGGGCCAGGAGCGCGATGAACGCCGTCGCCCCGACGAACGTCGGGAAGACCAGTGGCAGCGGTGCCAGCGCCGCCCACAGCCGCCGTCCGGGCACGTCGAGGCGCACCGTCGCCCAGGCCAGGCCCGTTCCGGCGACCATGGCCGCCACCGACACCGCCGCGGCCAGCAGCAGGGAGTTGCCCAGCGGACCCCAGGTCCGCGCCACACCCAGGATGTCGGCGATGTCCGAGCGCAGCCGGACGTTCTCGTAGACGAGGTAGCCGAGCGGGGCGGCGAAGAACAGCCCCAGGCCGAAGCCCCAGAGACGGCACAGGCGCCCCGCGTCCATCGCCCGAGTTGCCGGTTGCGGTCGAGCCCGCTCGACGGCCGTGCCGCTCCGGCCCGGCTCTAGCGCGCCGGGCTCGCCGGAGCCTCGCGCCGCTGCTTGCCGTCGCGCCGCAGGCCGGCCATGGACGACTCCGGGTAGGCAACCGCGGGCGGGCCCTCGTAGTGCAGTGCCACGTCGTCACCGACGCGCACGCTCGGCATCCGGTCGCTGCGAGCCAGGAGGACGTTGTCACCGATCTGCACGCGGCACTCGGTGGCGTGCCCATAGAAGCGCATCGCCTGGACCTGACCCGTGGCGCCCACGTCCCCCTCGCCGCTCGCGGCCGCTGCGACGAGCCGCAGATGCGAGGGACGCACCAGGACCGCCACCTTCCCCGACACGGGGCAGCACGTGGCCAGGTTGCCCAACGGTGTGGCCACCGTGGAGCCGGAGCCGAGACCGGGGACGAAGTTGGCGTCGCCGACGAACGAGGCCACCCACGGTGACGCGGGATGCCCGTAGACCTCGCTGGGGTGACCGCGCTGGCGGATGTGCCCTTCCTGCATGACGGCGACGTCGTCACCCATGACGAAGGCCTCGTCCTGGTCGTGGGTCACGATGACCGCGGTGGCCCCGAGTGCTCCGAGCAGCGTCCGGACCTCGGCCTGCAGTTCCAGCCGCAGGTGCACGTCCAGCGCCTGGAAGGGCTCGTCGAGCAGCAGCATCCGGGGGCGCGGCGCCAGCGCTCGGGCGATGGCGACCCGCTGTTGCTGACCCCCCGACAGCGAGTCGGGCATCCTCTTTTCGAAACCGGCGAGGTCGACCATGTCCAGTACCTCGCGCACTCGCGTGGCCCGGTCCGGCGCGCGTCCGAGTCCGTACGCCACGTTCCCGCCGACGGAGAGATGCGGGAACAGCGAGCGCTCCTGGCCGAGCAGGCCGATGCGCCGGGATTCCGGTGCGACGTTGACGCCCGGCCCTGCGAGCAGGCGCTCACCGACGCGGACTTCCCCGCTGTCCGCGATCTCGAGGCCCGACACGATGCGCATGAGTGTGGTCTTCCCGCAGCCGCTGGGACCCAGCAGCGACAGGGTTCGCCCGCTGTCGATGCTCAGATCGACCCCGTGGAGGACCTTCGACTCGCCGAACGACTTGTGGACATCGAGCACGCGCAAGTCCCGAAATCCGTTCCGGTCGGTGGCGCCGACACGCGCCCGCGCGCCTCTCCCGTTCGTGGCACGGCCGGCGCGGGGGATTCCGGTGCGTCGACCCGGTGCCGGATCACCCGGCGGCAGGGCGCCCGCGGTGGCGCGTCGGGCATTAGGCACGCCTAATACCCTAGTTCGTTAGGCAACACTTACAACTGGCGCGAATCCGCGGGAAGGCGACGGCCAAGCCGCTCCGCGAGGGCAGGGCTGCCGGTGGACGCCGTAGGCGCCATTCTGAGGCGGCCGGAGCGCCACCGGCAGCCCTGCCTGGACCGCGGCGGTCAGCGCACGATGCCGCTCTGGTCGATGAGTTCCTGGGTGCGGGCCAGGCCACCGCCGAGGACATCGAAGTCGATGGTGTCCATGACGTCGGCGACGTCGAGGGGTACGAGTTCGGCCGGCGGTTGGACGCCTGCCGCGAGGGGGTATTCACGGGTCTCCGACGCGTAGAACTCCTGCGCCTGCCGCGTGAGCATGAACTCGACGAAGGCCCGCGCCGCTGTCGGCTGATCGGAGGTCTCCAGGATCGCCCCGGTTGTAACGATCAGCAGCGAGCCGATGTCGTCGGAGGCGAAGTTGTGGTTGATCCCGGGGGCATCGGGATCCTCGGCCAGGAAGCGCAGCAGGTAGTAGTGGTTGACCAGTCCCATGTCCACCTCGCCGCGCAGGACCGCGTCGACGATGGCCGAGTTCTTCGGGTAGTTGGGCGAGTTGTTGGCCGCCATCCCTTCCAGCCAGGCGAGCGTGGCGTCGTCACCCGACTGGAAGCGCATCGCCGTGATGAAGTCCTGGAAGGAACTGTTGGCGGGTGCCACGGCGACACGGCCGTCGTACGCCGGGTCGGTGAGGTCCAGCACAGACCCGGGGAGGTCGGCCGTATCCACCAGATTGGGGTTGTACACGAGCACGCGCTGGCGCCCGCTGAAACCAATCCACGTACCGTCGCCGGCCCGGTAGAGGGCGTCCACAGCGTCGAGGACACTCGCCGGCAGAGCCTGCAGGCGGTCCTGCGTGGCCAGGTACCCCATGGCGCCGGGACTCTGGGAGATGAAGACGTCGGCAGGCGAGGCGTCGCCCTCGGTCTCGATCAGCAGCGCCAGGTCGGCCGAGGAACCGTAGCGAACGTCGACCTCGATCCCGGTCGCCGCCTCGAACATCTCGACGAGCGGTCCGATGAGATCCTCGTTGCGGCCCGAGTAGACGGTGAGGGGATCGTCGGGTTCGGCCGGTGGAGCCGAGGTGGGCTCGGGTGGCGGCGCAGGCGCGGGCTCCGGCGGCCGGGTCGGGGCCGGCGAGACGGTACTCCCGGACTCCCCGTCGGAGCCGCAGGCAGCGGCGGTCAGGCTGAGGACGGCAATCAGCGCGAGCAACCAGGGCGCGCGCCCTGGCCGGTGGGAGATCCTGCTGCCGGACTTCACCATGATGTCTCCTTGGATTCTCGGAGCGCCCTGCCAAGCGCACTCCGCAGATGATGTTAGGTAACCCTAACTCACCCAGCAGAATTAGGCAACCCTAATAAGCTGCGTCTTCAACGCGACGCAGCGGGGTTCGTTCCGGCGGCTCCGTCGTCGAGCCCAGCCGGCGGGCGCCGCCCGACGAGTCAGCTCCCGGACAGCCGGTCAACATCGCGATACTCGAGTCCGGCCGGGCCGCGGCCGATGTGCCTCGGAGCTTGCCGAGTCATCCACCCGCAGCAGCGGCAGAGCTGCTGCGGAGTGGGCTCCGGCCTGCGCCGGAACGACGGGAGGGGCGCTGCGCAGCACTGCTCGGCACACGCCTGGCGGATCACGCTTGGATCGCCGCGGCGGCCTCCTCCAGTTTCCCCGGCAGGGGCTCGCCGGTGATCACGGTGAGGCGCCGCGTCGCCCTGCTGAGGGCCACGTACAGCAATCGCATGCCCGCCGTGGCCTCCGCCGCGATGCGCTGTGGCTCGACGACGGCGGCCGCGTCGACCTCGAGGCCCTTGACCGAACGCACCGAGCACACCGACACCTGCATGCCCAGGGCGCGCCGGGAGGCCACGCCGTGCGCCACCCCCGCGGCCGTCAGCGCCTCGGACAGCTCCGCCTCGTGGTCGGCGGCGCAGACGACGGCCAGGTTGCCCGCCCCGATGTGCGCCAG
>JAGWAL010000034.1:4560-16540 GCA_021296415.1 Acidimicrobiia bacterium
GCGGCGGGGTCGCCGGGCGGCACCCGCACGATCCGGGGAGGGTCACCGCCGGGGCGTGCCGCGCGCAGCGGTGCCAGATGGGACATCTCCGGGGGCAGGCAGGCCGCTGCGAACGACATGATCGGCTGCGGCACTCGATAGCCGATCGTCAACTCGGCGAATCGCGGCGGCGTCTCCGGTGAGGTGAGTTCCACCATGGTCTCCCAGGAGTCGTGCGCCCAGGCGCTGGAGGCCTGGGCGATGTCGCCGACCAGCGTCAGCGAACCGTTGAGCGAGCGCCGGCCCACCATGCGCAACTGCATGGGCGAGAGGTCCTGCGCCTCGTCCACCACGATGTGGCCATACGTGCGGATCCGCCCGGCCGCCTCGCCGGGAGCCCGCGGCCCCAACAGCATGCGGGCCTCGTCCAGCACCGGAACGTCGTCGCTGGTCCAGATCACGTCGTCGGCGCGTGCCCGGCGCGGTCGGTACAGGCCCTCGATCTCGGCCTCGCTGAGCACGCCGGAGGCGGCGTTGCGCAGCAGCGCCCGGCTGCCGTACAGGTCGTGCAGCAGCTGGGCGGGAGTGAGCACGGGCCACATCCAGTCGAGGGCGCGGCGCACCTCCAGCGTCTCGCCGAGCGCCTCGGCGAGATCGGCGGCCGCCGGCGGTCGGCGCGCGCTGGCGGCGAGCGCTGCGAAGAACGCCTCGGCGACGAACCTGCGCCCCCTGTTGTGGCTGCGGGCACGGCGCCGCGCGCCGGCCACGATGGTTGCGCTGGCCTCCGTCGACAACCGCAGCCGCTGCAGCCCGTAGTCCAGCACCAGGGGCTCGCGCAGTGGGCGCTGGCGCGTCCGCACGGCACGCTGCACCACCGTGGCCATGCGGGCGTCGCCCTTGGTGCGGGCGACCGGCTCGCTGTCGTCGCCCTGGGAGACCACGCCGTCCAGCAGATCGCCCAGCGTGGCCAGCCGCACGCCGGCCTCGCCGAGGGAGGGCAGGATCTGCTCGACATAGGTCAGGAAGACCGGGTTCGGGCCGATGACGAGAACCCCCTGGGTGGCCAGGGGGAACCGGTGCGTGTAGATGAGGTAGGCGGCCCGGTGCAGCGCCACGACGGTCTTGCCGGTACCGGGTCCGCCCTGGACGATGAGAACTCCCGGCAGCGGGGCACGGATGACATCGTCCTGCTCGGCCTGGATGGTGGCGGTGGCGTCGGCGAGGCGCCCGGTGCGGGGCGCCTCCAGGGCCGCCTGCAGCGCCGGACTCGCCAGGGGGCCGCCCTGGCTCGCCGGCACGGCGTCGTCGGGGTCGAGACCGCCGGGAGTGAAATGCTCGTCGTCGAGCCCCAGCAGCCGGCTGCCCCGGCTGACGAAGCGGCGGCGCCGGGCAAGGCCGAGAGGCTGGCGACCTGTTGCCCGGAAGAAGGGCTCGGCCACCGGGGCGCGCCAGTCGCACACCACCGCCGACTGGTCCTCGTCCCACACGCCGATCCGGCCGATGTAGAACGTCTCGCCACCCTTGCCGTCGCCGGCCACGTCGATCCGCCCGAAGCACAGCGACCGCCCCCCCAGCTCGAGTTGGCCGAGCCGCTGGAACACCCGGTGCTCCAGGACGTCGCGCTCGAAGCGGGCGGCGTGGGTGCCGCCGCGCCCGTGCGTGATGTTCTCCCAGAACTCCCGCACCCGCCGCCGCGTGGCCTCCAGGCAGGCATGGGCGTGATCCACATAGGCCTGCTCGGCCTCCAGCTCCGACCTCGACACGTCGATCTCGCTCGCACCGGACAAGAGATCCACCCTACCGACCGGCAGCCCGGCCCGCCCCGCCGCAGACCCACAGGGCTGCGGCCCGGGTGGGGGTCGCGGCGCCGCTCCGCTCCTTCGTGGCAGGCCAACGCGTCACAGCCCGTCCCACCGACCCCCACCCTCGCTTTCTGCAGACCGACGAGGGTGGGGACGCCGGGGAGATGGCGCCGGATCGATTTCGCCAGACGATCCGCCGACGCCCACCGGCGGCCCCGCCCGGACGCTGCCAACAAGCGGGCAGCGGTGGCGAGGGCCAGCGCGGGCGGCGTCGGTAGTGTGACGCTCGTGGCGACGGCGCTTGCGGACTCCCGCTTCCTACGGGCCTGCCGAGGGCTGCCGACCGATCGGACGCCGGTGTGGTTCATGCGCCAGGCGGGCCGTTCGCTGCCCGAGTACCACCGCGCCCGTGGCGACACGACGCTCCTGGAGGCCGTCCAACAACCCGATCTGGTGACCGAGCTGACCCGACAACCGGTGCGGCGCTACGGCGTGGACGCGGCGGTGCTGTTCTCCGACATCGTGGTGCCGCTGCATGCGACCGGCTTCGGCGTGGACATCGTGGCCGGCGTGGGGCCGGTGATGCACCGACCGGTGCGCCGGCGCGCCGACCTGGCGCGCCTGCGACCACCCGACGGCGACGATCTGGCGCCGGTGACCGCGGCGATCCAGCAGTTGGTCGACGAGCTGGACGTGCCGCTGATCGGCTTCGCCGGGGCGCCTTTTACGCTGGCCAGCTACCTGTTGGAGGGCGGACCCAGCCGGCACCACCTGCGCACCAAGGCCATGATGCTGGGCGACGAAGCGCTATGGCTCGACCTCGTCGAGCGGCTGGCCGACGTGGCGATCGCAGCCCTGCAGCACCAGGTGGCCGCAGGCGCCGCCGCCGTGCAGCTGTTCGACAGCTGGGCGGGGTGCCTGTCACCGGATCACTACCGGCGCTACGCCGCACCGGCGAGCCGGCGGGTGCTGGCGGCGGTCGCCGAGATGGGGGTGCCCGCCATCCACTTCGGGGTGGGCACCGGCGAGGTGCTGGAGGACATGGCGGTCGGTGCCGACGTGGTGGGCATCGATTGGCGGGTGCCGCTGGATGCCGCCCGTGCCCGGCTGGGCGACGGTGTGGCGGTGCAGGGCAACCTCGACCCGGCCGCCTGCCTGGCGCCCTGGGAAGTGGTGGCCGCCGAGGCCCGTGCCGTGCTGGCCGCCAACGCCGGCCGCCCGGGCCACGTCTTCAATCTGGGCCACGGCGTGCTTCCCGAGACGGATCCGGCGACCCTCGAGCGGCTGGTGGATCTCGTTCACCGCGAGGGCCGCGCCTCCGGGCCGTGAGCGGCACGAATCCGGACCGACCTCGGATCTGTGTTGTCGGCGCCGGGATCGCCGGCTTGGCCGCGGCCTGGCAGATCCGGACCTCGGCCCCGGACGCCGAACTGGTCGTGCTGGAGACAGCGTCCCGACCGGGCGGCGTCATCCGGACGTCGCAGTTCGCAGGGCGTGCCGTGGACGAGGCGGCGGACGCCTTCCTGGCACGGGTCGATGACGGCACCCGGCTCTGCGCCGAGTTGGGGCTGGCCGACGACCTCGTGGCACCCGCCACGGGGCAAGCCTTCGTCCACCTCGACGGCGAACTCGTCCCGCTCCCCCGGGCGCAGTTCCTGGGCGTGCCGCTGGATCTTGACGGCCTCGACGGCAAGGTCCTGTCACCGGCTGGGGTGGCCGCACTGCAGGAAGACCTGAACCGCCCGGCCCCGCCGCCCGGCGGTTCTGCGGGCACCGACCGGCGCGGTGTCGCCGAACCCCCTTCGGGCATCGGGAGGGTGCCGAGCTGGGGCGGGAGCCGAGCCGGAGCCGAGCCCCGCAGTGCTGATTGCAGCATCGGGACGCTCATCCGCTCCCGTCTCGGTGCCGAGGTTCTGGAGCGTCTGGTCGGGCCGCTGGTGGGCTCCATCAACGCCGGCGACTGCGACCGGCTGAGCCTGCACGCCGCCGCGCCGGCGCTGGCCGAGGCCGCCCGCGCCGACGCCAGCCTCATCAGGGCGCTGCGGGAGCAGGGCACCGACCGCTCCAGCCGCGAGATCACGGCATCCGGACCGGTCTTCTGGGGCCTGCGGGGCGGCATGGAACGCCTGACGGCCAGCCTCGCCGAGCGGCTGGCGCCGGCGCTCTCGTTCCACGAGCCCGCAGTGGCGCTGCGGGTCGACCCGGCCGGCCCAGCAGGGCCCTCCGTCCACAGCGTGGAGACACCGGACAGGTCGATCAGCTGCGACGGCGTCGTTCTGGCCGTCGGGGCTCAGCAGTGCGCCGGCCTCGTGGCACCCTGGGCGCCGGAGGCCGCGGCCCTGCTGGAGCGAACCGGGACGGCCTCGGTTGCCATCGTCGCCCTCGCCTACCAGGCATCGGAGGTGCCGCAGGTGACCGCCGGCAGCGGCTTCGTCGTCCCCGCAGCGTCCGGGCTGGCGATCACCGCCTGCTCGTGGGCCTCGACCAAGTGGGCGCATCTGGGGGCATCGGCGTCGGGGGATGGCATGGCCATCCTGCGGGTGTCGTTGGGCCGCCACGGCGACGACACCATCGTGCGGCAACCCGAGGCGACGCTCGTCGCCGCCGTGCGCGCCGGCCTGGAGGCCACGATGGGGATCACGGCGGCGCCCGCCGAGGTGCGCGTCTCACGCTGGCCCGACGCCTTCCCCCAGTACGCCGTGGGCCACGTCGAACGCACCGTCGCCGTCGAGGCGGCACTGGGCGCGTCGGGCGTGTTCTGCGCCGGCGCGTCCTTCCACGGCGTCGGGATCCCGTCGTGTATCGGCAGCGGGCGCCGGGCCGGGCGGGCGGCACTGGCGCGGGCGCTGGACCGGGGACGACCGTGAACCCGCCGGCGGGCAGCCGCCTCCGCGGCACCGGTCCTGCGCTGGGATGCATCGCGGCCGGCGCCCTTCTCTGCTTCTCCGTGCCGCCTTGGGGGTTCTGGCCGCTGGCGATCCTCGGCGTCGTCGCCGTGGACCGTCTCCTGGCCTTCCAGCCGGCGGCCCGCCGGTTCCGGCGCGGCTGGCTGGCGGCGGCCGCCTGGCTGTTGGGGGCCACGATCTGGATGTGGGACTTCAGTCCCGCCGGCTACGTGGTGGCGAACCTCATCTACTCGCTGTTCTATGCGGCGGGCTTCGCCCTGACGCCACCCGACCGGGGGCGGCGGCCGGCGCTGGTGGGCTGGTTCGTGCTGGTCGGCTACCTTCGCTGGCGCTGGCCCTTCGGCGGGGTTCCGCTCGCCACGCTGGCACACAGCCAGGCCGACGGTCCGCTGGCGCCTGCAGCCCGCCTTGCCGGGTCCCTGACGCTGGTGGCACTGGTGGCGACCGCGGGGGTGGCGCTGTCGGCGCTGTCGGAGCGGCGCTGGCGCTCGACGCTGGCGGGCGCGTCGCTGATCGCCCTGGCCCTGGCGCTGGCGGCAGACGCCCCCCGGGGCACCGACTCGGGGACCGTCAAGGTCGCCCTGGTGCAGGGCGGCGGGCCGCAGCGCACACGCGCCGCCGGGACCGACTTCGCCGTGGTGATGCAGCGCCACCTCGACGCCACGGCAACCATCGCCGAGCCGGTGGACCTGATCGTCTGGCCCGAGAACGTCGTCAACGTGGACGGCCGGTTCCTCGACAGTCCCCAGCGATACCAACTCGCGAGCGTGGCGCGGGACCATCGGGCCTGGCTGGTCCCCGGTGTGGTGGAGGACGGCGAGCCGGGCGAGTTCCTGAACTTCTCCGTGGCCTTCTCACCCGACGGCGAGATCGTCGACCGCTATGACAAGGTGCGGCGCGTCCCCTTCGGCGAGTACGTGCCACTGCGCCCGGTGTTCGACCGCCTGGCCGGCGGGGTCCTGCCGTCCAAGGACGCCCGCGCCGGCACCGGACCGGCGGTGCTGGACACCGACCTCGGCCGCTTCGGCGTCCTGATCTCCTGGGAGGTGTTCTTCGAGGACCGCGCCCGCGACGCCATCGGCAACGGGGGCACCGTGCTGCTGAACCCCACCAACGGCGCCTCCTACTGGCTCACGATCGTGCAGTCCCAGCAGGTGGCCTCGTCCCGGTTGCGGGCCATCGAGACGGGACGCTGGGTCCTGCAGGTGGCGCCGACCGGTTTCAGTGCCGTCGTGAACCCCGATGGCGACGTGCTGGCCCGGACCGGCGTCAGCGAGCAGAAGGTCCTCGTCGCCGACGTGGCGACGAGGACGGGCAGGACGTGGGCTCTGCGTGTCGGGCCGTGGCCGCTGCTGGCGCTGGCGGCGGTCGCCGTCGCCGCTGCCGCCGCCTCGGCCCGTGCCGAGCCGCGATCGCGTCCGGCGGCCGTCGGCGCCGGCGAGGCGCGCGCGGCCGCTCCGGCGCCTACCCGGGGGCAACGGGGCACCCCTCGTTAGACTCGTGCGGCGGCGCACCGGGCCCCCGCAGCGCACTCTGCACCAACCTACGACAGCGACCCCGCATTGACCCTCGCACCACACGAGACATCTCCGGCATCGCATCCCCGCCACGCCGACGGCGACTCGCTGCGCATCGCCCTGCTGACCTATCGCGGCAAGCCGCACTGCGGCGGCCAGGGCGTCTACACGGCCCAGCTGAGCAGGGCACTCGTGGAACTGGGCCACCACGTGGAGGTCTTCTCCGGCCAGCCGTATCCGGATCTCGATGGGCGCGTGGCGCTGTGGCGGCTCCCAAGCCTGGACATCTTCAACGATCACTTTCCCGGCCGCCGCCCCGCCTTCTGGGAGATCAAGACCCTTGCCGATCGCCTCGAGGTCTGGGCCACCCGGCTCGGGATGTTCTCCGAGCCGCTCGCTTTCAGCGTGCGGGCGTGGCAGGAGCTGCGGCGGCGCGCCGACGATTTCGACCTCGTGCACGACAACCAAAGCCTGGGCTACGGGCTGTGGGGCATCCAGCGGGCGGGTCTGCCGCTCATCGCCACCATCCATCATCCGATCACCGTCGACCGCCGGCTGGAGATGGCCCAGGCGAAGACACGCCAGGAGCGGTTCGGGAAGAAGCGCTGGTACTCGTTCACCCGGATGCAGACCCGTGTGGCGCAGCGCCTGCCGCGGGTGCTGACGGTCTCGGCCTCCTCGCAGACCGACATCTGCCGCGATCACCGGGTGCCGCCCGACCGCATGGCCGTGGTGCCGGTGGGGGTGGACCCGGTGGTGTTCCAGCCGGTACCCGAGGTACTGCGCCGCGACGCAATGCTCGTCACGACCGCCTCCGCCGACGTGGCGATGAAGGGCATGGCGTACCTGCTGGAGGCACTCGCTCTGCTGCGCGTCGACGGGCGGAAGGTCGAGCTCACGATCATCGGCCGGCCCCGGGCGGACAGCCCGACCCTGGAGAGGATCCGGTTGATGGACCTCGGCGACGCCGTGCGGTTCGTCTCGGACCTCAGCGAGGCGGAGATCGTGAGTCTTTACGCCGAGGCCACCGTCGCCGTGGTGCCGTCGCTGTACGAGGGATTCTCGCTGCCGGCCATCGAGGCCATGAGTTGTGCGGTCCCGCTGGTGACCACAACGGGCGGCGCCCTCCCCGAGGTCGTCGGCGCCGACGGCGAGGCCGCCCTGCTGGTGCCACCCGGCGACGCCGCGGCGCTGGCGGGCGGCGTGCGGAGGATCCTCGACGATCCCGAACTCGGTCGGCGGCTCGGCCAGGGAGGGCGGCGGCGCGTGCTCGGCAACTGGAGTTGGCGTCACACCGCCGAGCGCACCGTCGAGCAATACCGGACGCTCCTGGCCACCCACGGCGAGCGGACGGCCGCCTGACCGTGGAGACCATCGACTACCGCCGCTTGGGCCTCGCGCCCGGCGACCGGGTCCTGGACCTGGGCTGCGGTTTCGGGCGCCACGCCTACGGCGCGCTGCGCCGCGGCGCCACTGTGGCGGCATGCGACGTGCGGCGAGCCGAACTGGCGGAGGTTCGCAATATGGTCACGGCCCTGCGCGACGCCGGCGAGGTTCCGGAGGGAACGGTGGGGGCCGCGGTCGGCGCCGACGCCGGCTGCCTGCCCTTCACCGACGGCGCGTTCGACCGGATCATCGCCGCCGAGGTGCTGGAGCACATCCCCCACGATGGCATGGCGCTGGCCGAACTGGCTCGCGTGCTGCGCCCCGGCGGCACTCTGGCGGTCACCGTGCCGTCCTGGCTGCCCGAGAGGCTCTGCTGGGCCCTGTCGGAGGAGTACCACGCCCCCGCCGTGCCGGACGGCCACGTCCGCATCTACACCTTGCGGCGCCTGCAGGCGCGGCTGCGGGCCGCGGGTCTGGCGCCCCGGCGCCACCACCGGGCGCACGCCCTGCACACGCCCTACTGGTGGTTGCGCTGCGCGGTCGGCCCGGAGGACGACGGGCACCGCCTGGTGCGGGCCTACCACCGCCTGCTGTGCTGGGAGATCGAACACCGGCCGCTCGTGACCCGGGTGATCGAGCGCCTGCTGCGCCCGCTCATCGGCAAGAGCGTCGTGCTGTACGCCGTCCGGGAGCCTGGTGTCGCGACCGGCAGGCAACGGGCGGCGCGGGCGGCGCGGTGGCGCCTCGACGGGCGGGGCGCCGCCCGGCCACCGGCCGCCGCCGGGCCGCGGGACCCCGAGAGGGACGTCCGTGTACCTGCGTGAGGTGCCGGGGCTGCTGAGCCCGGCGGACGTGACCGCCACCGCCGAGAGCATCGCCGAGTGGCAGCTTGACTCGGGGCTGATCCTGTGGTTCCCCGGCGGGCACGCCGACCCGTGGAACCACGTCGAGTGCGCCATGGCCCTCGACGTCACCGGGTATCGGGCCGCGGCCGAGCGGGCGTACGACTTCCTGGCCGGCTCGCAGCGATCCGACGGATCATGGCACCGCTACTACACGGCCGACGGCACCGAGGAGCACAAGTTGGACGCCAACTGCACGGCCTACGTGGCGTGCGGTGTGTGGCACCACTACCTGGTGACCGGCGACCGCGGCTTCCTGGAGGACATGTGGGGTGTCGTGGACTCGGCGATCGGTTTCGCGCTCGGCCTGCAGCAGCCCGGCGGCGAGATCCTCTGGGCACGGCACGCCGACGGGACCCCCTGGCCTTTCGCCCTGCTCACGAGCTCCTGCAGCATCCACCACAGCCTGCGGGCGGCCCGGGCTGTGGCCCGGGAGCTGGGCCACGAGCGCCCCGAGTGGGCAGCGGCCTCGGCTCGGCTGGCCGACGCGATCCGCCGCGCCCCGGCCGCCTTCGCCCCGAAGGACCGCTGGGCGATGGACTGGTACTACCCGGTCCTGGCAGGGATCCTCGAGGGTCGGTCGGCGCGCCGGCGCCTGACGGACCGCTGGGACGGCTTCGTGCTGGAGGGCTGGGGTGTGCGCTGCGTGTCGGACCGAGACTGGATCACGCCCGCCGAGACCGCCGAGTGCGCCATGGCATGCCTCGCAGCCGGGCTCACGACCGAGGCCTGGCAACTCTTCGAGTGGTCGCAGCGCCAGCGGGACGGCGACGGGCGCTACTGGACAGGGACGGTGCTGCCCCAGGAGGTCCGCTTCCCTGCCGGCGAGAGGGCCAGCTACTCCGCCGCGGCCCAGTTGCTGGCCGCCGACGCGCTCAGCGATTCGAGTCCGGCGGCGGGGCTGTTCACCCGCGGCACCGGCCTGCCGGCGCCGGCACGAGCCACACAGCCCGCCTACCGCTGAGCCGCCGGCCGGGGGTCGGGCCGGATTCCGCCGGGAGTCTGCGGCGGCCCGGTCGGGGGTCTGCGGCAGCCCGGTCGGGAGTCGGAGTGCCGCTTGCCTTCGGCGCGGGCGCAAGGCGTCGCAAATCGGCCCCCCGGCCCCCTCGCTCGGTTGTGGGTCTGCGGGCTGTGCGCTGCGGGCCGCTCAGGTCGTGCGGTTCAGGACCCGCAGCGAGCCGGTGCAGCCGATCTCGCTGAACTGTCCCGACGCCAGCGCCCGGAGGTAGATCTCGTAGGGCGGGCGGCCCCCGTCGGCGGGGTCGGCGAACACGTCGTGGACGGCCAGGATGCCGCCCGGCGCCACGTGCGGCGCCCACCCCTCGTAGTCGGCGTGCGCGGCGGCGGCGCCGTGGCCCCCGTCGATGAACAGGAAGGCCAGCGGGGTGCCCCACAGGGCGGCCAGGCGCGGCGAGTCCCCCACCACCGCCACCACGTGGTCCTCCAGGCCGGCGTCGAAGATGGCGCGGCGGAAGTGCGGCAGCGTGTCGATCAGGCCACTGTGCGGATCCACCAGGTCGGGCTCGTGCCATTCCCAGCCGGGCTGGTTCTCCTCCGAGCCCCGATGGTGGTCGACGGCGAAGAGCACCGTGCCCCGTTCGGCGGCCGCCGCCCCGATGAACAGCGCCGAGCGCCCGCAGTAGCTGCCGACCTCCAGGAACGGCCCCTCCGGCGCCGCCCGCGCCGCCTCGTACAGCACAAGCCCTTCATCGACGGGCATGAAGCCGCGGGCGCCCTCGGCGAACGCCCGCCTGCGGGGATCCACCCCGCCGGACTCCCTCAGGCTCCCTGCACGGCAGCGGGCTGCCGTGGGTCCTTCGCCCGCTGAGAACGGGCGGCGGGCCACACGAATCGATCCAGCACGGCGAACTTCAGCAGCCAGAGCACCCCGTAGGTGCCCAGGTTGACGAGGACCAACAGCCCCGAGTTGTCCCAGCGCCCGGCTGCCTCCACTGCCGCCGTGGATGCCGCCCCACCCAGCAGAGCCAGCGCCCAGAACGGCAGGACCTCGCCCCAGAGGCGGTTGCGGCCGGTCCGGTGCCACACCCAGTACCGGTTCAGCACGTAGGCCGGGATCGCTCCGGCGCTCACCGCCACGGCATTGGCCTGCCACGGCGGCCAGTCGGCGAGAGCGTGCAGTCCCCACAGGATCATCAGCGTGACGGGCGTCACCACAGCGCTCACGGCGCCGAACCGCAGCAGCCGGTACCACTCGGGACGGCGTTCCGCCAACACGGCGAGCGCCCGCGTCACCAGCGCCACCGGTCCTTCCGGGATCGTCATGCCCGGCCCTCGGGGCCGGCGACGCTGTCACCGGCGGTCCCGCCGGGGCGGTGACGGTACACGCCGGTCTCGCGGCGCTCGAAGCCCAAGCGCTCGTAGAGGCGCACGGCGGCGACGCGGCTCGGACGCGAGGTGAGGTCGACGGTCACCGCCCCGGCCACCCGGGCACGACGCAGCGCCTCGCGGCTGAGGGCCTCGCCCACACCGCGTCCGCGGGCGTCGCCATCCACCACGACGTCCTCGATCCACGCCCGCAGCCCGGTCGGCAGGCGGAACAGCACCAGCACCAGCATCCCCGCGATCGCACCGTCGAGCCGCGCCAGCAGCAGGACCGTGGCCTCGGCTTCGCACAGTTCAGCCACCTGCTCGGCCGTCGGCACGGTCGCCGAGGTCGACAGCTGGGGCACGAGCCGCTGAACAGCCGCCAGCACCTCCCCGTCACACGTGCCCGCCTCGTACACCTGCAAGCCTCGGGGCGTCACACTCCGAGGATAGGGCCACACCTCCTTATCACCAGGCACCCCGACCCCCGATCGGACCGACCAAACCCCGAGGGAGGGGGCCCAGGGGGCCGACTTCTGCGGACGGCGTGGTGGGCGATAGGGTCGCGGCCGTGGACACACCTCTGCCGGACTCACCCACGCCCGACCTCGCCGATCTCAACTGGACGAGACGGCCACGGCTCGAACAACCGGTGCTGCTGGCCGCGTTCCGGGGCTGGAACGACGCCGGCGACGCCGCCACGAGTGCCGCCAAGCACCTCTGCCGCGAGTGGCTGAGCAAGCCGTTCGCCGAACTCGACCCGGAGTCGTACTACGACTTCACGGTGACCCGCCCCCTCGTGCACCTCGACGAGGACAACCAGCGGCATCTCACCTGGCCCACGAACCGTTTCTCGGCGGCGCGCGTGCCCGGGATCGGGACGGACGTGATCATCCTCGAGGGGATCGAGCCGCACTTCCGCTGGGGCTCCTTCTGCCGCCACGTGCTCGGCGTGGCCTCTCATCTCGAGGCCCGCCTGGTCGTGACGCTGGGGGCGCTACTGGCGGACGTGCCGCACACCCGCCCGGTGTCGATCTACGGCTCCACCGACAACACGCAGCTGGCCGACAAGCTGCAACTGCGGAGTTCCCGCTACGAGGGTCCCACCGGGATCGTCGGCGTGCTGGGCGTGGCCTGCCGCGAGGCGGGACTCCCGTCGGCCT
>JAGWAL010000035.1:0-4540 GCA_021296415.1 Acidimicrobiia bacterium
TCCGGGTCGACGTGACCGACCACGACTCGATCCTGAACCTCGTGGCCGAGGCGCGGCAGCTGACGGGCCGTATCGACGTGTTCGTGAACAACGCCGGCGCGTTCTCCAACTACCTGCTCGACGAGATGCCGCGCCAGGAGTTCCAGCGCGTGATCGACACCAACATCACCGGCAGCTTCCTGTGCGCGCAGGCTGCGGCCCGAGTCATGCGCGCCGACGGCCGCGGCGGCGTGATCATCAACATGGCGTCGGTGGACTCGTTCCAGCCCTCGTCGCCGGGACTGGTCCACTACATCACCTCCAAGCACGCCCTCATCGGCCTGACCCGCGCCCTGGCCATGGAGTTGGCGCCGTGGGGCATCCGCGTCAACGCCATCTGCCCGGGGGCCTCGCTGACCGAGGGGGTCGTGGACTTCATCAAGGCGGTCTCCCCGCACGGGATCGACGTCGAGGCCGAGTTCGCCGGCATCGTGGACCACGTTCCGCTGCGGAGGCTGTGCAGCCCGGACGACGTGGCGATCGCCACGCTCTTCCTGGCGTCGGGGTTGTCTTCGTTCGTGACCGGCACCTCGCTCACCGTCGACGGCGGGATCCTGGCCCAACCCATGGAGGGATACCCCGAGGACTACGGGCCCGGCGCCGACTGACCGACCCACGCGAAGCGAGCCGCACCATGCGAGAGACCAACGAACGGCTCATGGAGACCTTCTTCGAGGGCGTCAACAGCCACGATCCGGACCTCCTGGTGTCGGTGCTCGCCGAGAACTGCGAGATCAACGACGAGGGAGCTCCCTACCCCTACGACCGTGCCGGCCTCCACGAGATGCACAGCGCCTTCTACGAGCACTTTCCCGACGCCAACTTCGAGATCCTGCACCGCATCGTCGAGGAGAACGGCGCCTGTTACGTCTACCGGGCGACCGGCACGGGCAGGGGGGAATGGCCCGCGGGCAACGACATCGAGGGCGCCCGGCTGGATCTCGTCGAGGTCCTCGTTTCCCGGGTTTCCGGCGGCGCCATCGTCGGTCTGGACTTCCACATGGACACCGAGATCCTGAAGAGCCAGGTCTGGCGAGGCTGAGCCGGCGCCGCGCGGGACGGTGCAACGGGCCCGACCGAGCGTGGGGGGACGCCGGGGTCGGGGCCGCTCGATCCTGGAATCCGGCCTCCGCCGGAATGGCGAGGAACCTCGACCGGTAACTGCTCCGTGGTGTCAGTCGGCGGCGGCGAGCAGGGCGCGGGCCTGGCGGGCGAGGGGCTCGTCGATCATCTGGCCCTCGAACGAGGTGGCGCCGGCGCCTGTGCGCTGGATCTCCTCGTAGAGCGCCAGCATGCGCCTGGCCCGGTCCACTTCCTCCGGTGACGGCGTGAAGACGCGGTTCGCCCAGGGCACCTGGGCGGGGTGGATGCAGAGCTTGCCCTTGTAGCCGAGCGTCCGGCCCTGCGTGGCATCGCGGACGAACACCTCCTCGTCCCGCAGCTTCACCACGACCTGGTCGAGCGCCACCACGCCCGCCAGTCGGCACGCCATCGCCACGCGGGACCGGGCGTAGAGCACCTCGGTGTTCTCCGGGGTCCGGATGCCGCCGAGGTCGGCCACGTAGTCCTCGGCACCGAAGTAGGCGGCCACGACCGGTGGGCGCAGCACCTCGCCCGCGTACTCCACCCCGGCGACAGTCTCCAGGCCCGCCATCACGCCGAGCGGCCCGATCGGCTCGAGGCGCTCGGCGACGAGGTCCACGGCCGCCGCCGATTCCAGCATCGGGACGACGATGCCGGTGAGTTCCGGCCCGACCGCCTCGGCCACGTCGCCCTCGAACCATTCCGTGTCGACCGCGTTGACGCGCACGAAGATCGCCAGGTCGGGGTGCGCCCGCCGCAGCTCGCGGGCGGCCGCCGCGGCCACCGGGCGGGCCTGGGCCTTGCCGCTGGGCGCCACGGCGTCCTCCAGGTCGATGACGACCCCGTCGGGGCCGCTGCGGGGCAGCTTGGGCAGCAGGTCCGGCCGGCTCGCCGGAGCGTAGAGCGCGCTGCGCAGCCGGAGCGCGGGACCGCTCACGACGCCAGCTCCGGGCGGTCGCGGAACTGCGCCAGCGCCTCGGGATTGGCGATGGCCTCGGTGTTGCGCACCGGCCGCCCGCACACCACGTCGCGGACCGCCAGCTCGGTGAGCTTGCCGCTGCGGGTGCGGGGGATGTCGTCGACCGCCACGACGCGGGCCGGGACGTGGCGCGGCGAGGCGCCGCCGCGGATGCGGGCGCGGATCCGCTGCGTCAGCTCATCCGTCAACGCACCCCTGAGCCGCACGAACAGCACGATACGGGTGTCGCCGCCGAAGGGCTGACCGATCACGATCGCCTCCAGCACCTCGGGGATGCTCTCCAGGCAGCGGTAGATCTCGGCGGTGCCGATGCGCACTCCCCCGGGGTTGAGCGTGGCGTCGGAGCGCCCGGCGATGACCATCCCGCCGTTGCCGGTCCAGCGGGCGAAGTCGCCCTGGTGCCACACCCCGGGGAACCGCTCGAAGTACGCCCGGCGGTAGCGGGGCCCGGTCGTGACACCGAGTACGCCGGGTGGGTCGTCGCCGACGTTGCCGTCGGCGTCGTTCCAGAACCCCAGCGGCATCGAGGGGAAGGCGTTCCGGCACACCAACTCGCCCTGGGTGCCCGGCGGGCACGAGCGGCCCTCGTCGTCGAACACGTCGATGGCCAATCCCAGCG
Organism: Acidimicrobiia bacterium; assembly: GCA_021296415.1. Taxonomy (GTDB): domain Bacteria; phylum Actinomycetota; class Acidimicrobiia; order Acidimicrobiales; family CATQHL01; genus VXNF01. The sequence continues at coordinate 2,721 of JAGWAL010000035.1, forward strand.
CGGGGCGCTGGATCTCCCCGGCGTACACCGGGGCGGTCGGGTCGCCGTTCACCAGGCAGCCGCACAGGTCGGTGCCGCCGGAGATCGAGGCCAGATGCACGTCGGACTTGACCTCGCTGTACACGTACTCGAACCCCTCCGGCGAGAGCGGCGAGCCCGTCGAGGTGATGGTGCGCAGCCGCTCCAGCCGGTGTGTCCGCCGCGGCGACAGGCCCCCCTTGGCGGTCGCCTCGATGAACCCCGCGGCGGTGCCGAAGAGCGTGATCCCCTCGGCGTCGGTGAGGTCGAACAGCCGCACCGGATCGGGTGCCCCGTCGTAGAGCACCAGCGTGGCCTCGCTGGCCAGGGCCGACATCAGCCAGTTCCACATCATCCAGCCCGCGGTCGTGAAGTAGAACACCCGGTCGCCGGGGCGGACGTCGCAGTTGAGGCGCTGCTCGACGAGATGCTTGAGGAGCACGCCGCCGGCCCGGTGGACGATGGACTTCGGCACTCCCGTCGTACCCGAGGAGTAGAGCACGTACAGCGGGTGATCGAACGGCAGCGGCGCGAAGAGCGGGGCTGAAGCCCCGCCGCCCGACGTGCCGGAGGCCAGGAAGTCCTCCCAGAGCACTGCGCCCGGCACGACGCCGAGGTCGGGCCGGGAATCCAGGAACGGCACGACGACGAGATGCTCGAGCCCCTCCAGGCGGGAGGCGATCTCCCCCAGGCGTTCGAGGCAGTCGAAGTCCTTGCCCCCGTAGCGGTAGCCGTCGACGGCCACGAGGACGCGGGGGCGGATCTGCCCGAAGCGGTCGATCACCCCGTTGGTCCCGAAGTCGGGCGAGCACGAGGAGAACACCCCGCCGAGCGCGGCTGTGGCGAGCATCAACTCGCAGGTCTCGGGGATGTTGGGCAGCCAGGCCGCCACCCGGTCTCCCGGCCGGATGCCCGCCACCGCGTCCAGGGCTCCGGAAATCCGCCGCACGTCGGCCTGCAGTTGCGACCAGCTCAGTTGGCGCCGCTCGCCCGCCTCGCCGCTGAAGATCACGGCGGGAGAGTCATCGTGGCGCCGCAGCAGGTTGGCGGCGAAGTTCAACCGGGCGTCGGGGAAGAACCGGCTGCTGTAGATATCCGCAGCCGGCTCGATGACGCACTCGCCGCGCGACTCGGCGATCACCTCGCAGAAGTCCCACGCCGCCGACCAGAACGCCTCGGGGTGGACAACGGAGAAGGCATGGAGTTCGGTGTAGTCGCCGAACGAGCCGCAGCCCCGACGTTCCAGCGACTCGCAGAACGCCCGCAGGTTGGTCGACTCCGCCGCCTGCGGCGTCCAGAGCGGTCCGTCCCGCCGGCCGGCGGCGGCGTTTGGTGGGGATCCGGATTCCATGCCGGGCGCGAGCTTTGCACACGACCCAGCGCCGGCAGAACCCATGGCGGCAGCGCTGACAGCCGCAGGCGAGGAGTCGCCGGCAGGAGTGCCCGAGGATCGAACAGGCTGGCCCCGATGGCGCCGGCCTGCCGATGAGCGTTGCAGCCACCGGCTGTACGCTCATCGGTACGAGCGACCGGCCGCGGCCGGCGCGCAGAGAGGAGCCGACGTGACCGATCCGCTTGCGCATCCCTTCCCGCCGCAGCGACGCGCCGCAGGGCGCACCCAGCGGCGCCGAGCGTCGATCGTCGTCACCGCGCTGCTGGCTGCTGGAGCGCTGCTGTTCACAGCCTGCGGCCAGTCAGACGCGGAGCCCGCCACAGCGCCCGAGCCGGCACCGACGCTCGCACCTGAGCCCCCGCCGCCCGCTCCCGAACCGCCACCGCCCGCGCCCGAACCGCCACCGCCC
>JAGWAL010000035.1:4550-16378 GCA_021296415.1 Acidimicrobiia bacterium
CCCCCTGCCGCTCCACCTGCTGATCCCCCTCCCCGCCCACCGCCCGCACCACCTACCGCGCCCGAACCGCCGGCTCCGCCGCCCGAACCACCACAGGATCCCTACGCGCCGCCGGCCACCGAGGAGCCGGAGTCCGAGGAACCGGAGCCGGACCCCGACGAGTCCGCCCGCTACGACGCTCCCGGCGCCCTGGTGTTGCCGCTGCCGCTGCCCCCGGGAGAGCCGGGCGAGATCATCGACGTCGAGGAGTTGGACGTCGGCGAGGACTTCGTGGGTTACCGGATCCTCTACCACTCCCGCTCGCTGCGGGGCGACGACATCGCCGTCTCCGGGTTCGTGGCGACGCCGGCCGGCGAGCCGCCGCCCGGCGGCTGGCCACTGGTGGCGTTCGCCCACGGGACGACCGGCCAGGCCGACATCTGCGCCCCCTCGCACGACGCCGAGGAGGAGATCACCTCCAACGGCTCGTACCTGGAGGGTTACGCCGTCGTGGCCACCGACTACGAGGGCCTCGGCACGCCCGGCCTGCACCCCTACATCGTGGGGCGCAGCGAGGCGCGGGGCGTGCTCGACAGCGTGCGCGCCGCACACAACCTCGAGCGCACCTACGACGCCGGCAACACCCCGCTCATCTCCATCACGGACGAGTTCGTCGTCTGGGGGCACAGCCAGGGGGGCCACGCCGCCATGCACACCGGCCAGCACTGGCAGGAGTACGCGCCCGAGTTGCAACTCCTCGGTGTGGCGTCCGGCGCTCCCCCGTCGCAGTTCGCGCTGCTGTACGACGTCCTGCTCGGCGGCCCCTTCCAGGGATACCTGGCCATGGCCTCGGCCGCATTCGCCGAGGCCTACGACGAGATCGAGCTCGATCAGGTCTACACCGACGAGGCCATCGCCCTCATGGACGTCCTGGAGACGGGTTGCACCCAGGACGTGTTCACCGTGTTCAACCCTCTCAGCAAGGAGGAGATGCTGAAGGTGGCGAGCCCCCTGGGCGTGTCGCCCTGGGACCGGGTGATCATCGAGAACGACGTCAACGGGGCTCCCGTGCCGGCTCCGCTGCTCATCCTCCACGGCAGCGAAGACGAGCAGATCCCTGCGGTCAGCAGCCAGTTCCTGCTGGGCCAGCTGTGCGTGCAACCCGGCCAGGGGCCGACGATCCGCATCGAGTACCCCGGCCACAACCACGGCAGCGTGATCGCCGCCCAGCGCGACGATCTCCTCGGCTGGCTCGCCGACCGCTTCGCCGGCGAGCCCCCGCCGGACACCTGCGCCCGCTGACACGGTTCGACACCGTGGCAGCGGCATCGGAGATCCACGCGCCGGGCACGCCGCAGGCGGCCATCTTCGTCGAAGGCACGAGCGCCCACTGGTTCCAGCACTTCGCGGTCGAAGGCGGTGTCACCGCCGGGCGGGTGCTGACCGCGGTGCGCACCGTCCAGCAGGCCGCCGGCTCGGTGAACCTCGTGATCGGTTTCGGCAGCGACATGACGGCACGACTGGGCTTGGAGAGCCCGCCGGGACTGAAGCCGTTCAGCGAGGTGACCGGCGGCAGCGGGCGCCGGGCGGTGGCCACGCAGGAGGACGTCTTCTTCTGGATCCACAGCGATCGCCACGACCTGAACTTCGAGGTGGCACTGGCGGCGCGGCGCGCCGTCGACCCCCTCGGCGTCCTGGCCCGGGAGACGCCGTCGTGGGTGTACCGCGACAGCCGTGACCTCACCGGCTTCGTCGACGGCACCGAGAACCCTGCCGCCGACGAGGCCCGGGAGCTGGCGGTCATCGCCGAGGGCGCCGGCGCCGGCGGCAGCTTCGTGCTGGCGCAGCGCTGGATCCACGACCTGGACGCCTTCGCCGGCCTGCCGACCACCGAACAGGAGCAGGTCATCGGGCGCACCAAGCCGGACAGCGTGGAGCTGGAGGAGCTTCCGGCGAACTCCCACCTGGGCAGGGTCGTGCACACCGACGAGGACGGCGAGGAGATCGAGATCTACCGCCGCTCGGTCCCCTACGGCACCTCCACGGAGGCGGGCCTGTACTTCCTGGCGTTCACCGACGACCTCGCCAAGATCGACCTGATGCTGGCCGCCATGTTCGGGGCCACCGGCGACGGCCTGCACGACCGTCTCGTGACGTTCTCCCAGACGGTCTCCGGGGCCTACTACTACGCGCCCTCGCGTGAGACGCTGGAAGGCCTCGGCCTCTCGGGCTGAGCCACCTCCCGGGCGCCGCGGCACCAGCGCCCGACGTTGCTCAGATGCGGCGCGTGCGCCCCTCCCAGTAGGGGTCCCGCAGGCGCCGCTTGTAGAGCTTGCCGTTGGGGTCGCGGGGTAGGGCCTCGGAGAAGTCCAGCGTGTGGGGATGCCGCTGCTTCGCCAAGCGGCCCTCCAGGAACCCCAGAACCGCCCGCCCCGTCGCCTCGCCCGGCTCGACGCCCGGCACCACCTCGACGACGGCCTTGATCTTCTCGCCGAGGTCGTCGTCGGGCACGCCGAAGACGGCCACGTCGCCCACCAGCGGGCACTGCTGCATCACCCCCTCGATCTCCGCCGGGTAGATGTTGACCCCGCCCACGATGATCATGTCGCGGGCGCGGTCGTTGAGGAAAAGGTAGCCCTCCTCGTTGAAGTACCCCACGTCACCGACGGTGAAGAACTCGCCGAGCCGGCCGTCGGCCGTCTTGTGCTCGTCCTTGTGGTACTCGAAGCGCAGCGACGGGGGCATCTTCATGTAGACGGTGCCGCTCTCGCCCGGTGGCAAGCGGTGTCCCTCCGGGTCGACCACGATGACCTCGGTCTCCGGCCACGGCTTTCCCACCGTGCCGGGGAAGCGCCGCCAGTCGGCGGGCGTGGCGAGCGTCCCGCCACCCTCGGTGGCGGCGTAGTACTCGTAGATGCAGTCGCCCCACCAGTCCAGCATCCGCTGCTTGGTCTCGACCGGGCAGGGCGCCGCCGCGTGGATCACGTGGCGCAGAGACGACACGTCGTACCGATCCCTGTCCTCGGTGGGAAGCCGCAGCAGGCGGTGGAACATGGTCGGCACCAGATGGGTGTGCGTGATCCGATGCCGTTCGATCAGTTCGAGCGTCTCCAGCGGGCTCCAGCGATCCATGAGCACGACGCTGTGCCCCAGATGCAACGACATCGTGGTCCACAGGCTGCCGGCCGAGTGGTAGAGGGGGGTCGCGCAGAGGAACACGTTGCCGGCATGCGGCTGGATGCCGAACAGCAGCAGGAGGAACCCCGCGAGCACGGCGGACTCGTCGGGATGGCGGAGATTCAGGGGTCGGCGCACACCCTTGGGCCGCCCCGTGGTCCCGGACGTGTAGCCCATGACGGACCCGGTGGTGAGGTCCTCCGGGCGCGTCGCCGGGCGGCCCTCCGTCAACTCCTCGATCGATCTGAAGCCGTCGATGGTGCCGACCGAGAAGGCGTGCGGGACACCGGCGCCGGCCAGCACGCCTGCCGCCTCGGCGGCGAACCGCTCGTGGCTGATGAGAACCCCGGCGTCGCTGTCGGCGAGGATGTAGGCGATCTCCGAGGCGCTGAGGTGCCAGTTGACGGGCGTCACGTAGATCCCGCCCTGATAGGCCGCGAGCATCGCGGCGATCTGCTCCAGCCCGTTGGGCAGGACGGTGACAACACAGTCGCCGGCGCCGAGGCCGAGGGCGCGCAGCCCGTGCGTGTACCGGTTGGTGAGGTTCGCCAACTCGCCGAACGAGGTGCGCCGCCCCTGCGGATCCACAACGGCGAGGCGGTGCGGGTCGGCCTGCGCGATGCTCCAGAATCCCAGGTCGTGGCTCACTGGCACCTCCTCCGGTGGGAGGCGAAAATACCGCCTGGCGGACCCGTCGGTTCAGCGTCCGAAGTCGTCATCCGTACGCAATCCTGCAGAATCTGGGGGTGGACAACCCCAGGGATTGTGTATATCGTGCGAGACCTGTGGAACTGCTCGTTCCCCTCGCGGCTTTTCTTGGCACCTGCCTTCTCGTCGCGCTGTTCGCGTGGTGGTCGGGAGCGTGGCGTTCGGTGCTGAGCGGGGTCCGGGAGGACGTCACCGACCCCAGCAGGGACCCGGAGTTCCTGCTGCGGTCCGCCGACGCGGACTGGATCGAGAACCACGAATTCTGGGACACGTCCGAGATCGGGGAGATCGCCCTCTGACCGACTCCTAGGAGTCATCCCAACCGCCGACGGCCGACGGGCGGTGCCGGCGCGGTTCAGTCCCGCCCGACGGACGCCTCGAGATCCAGCAGCAGATCCTTGGCGGCCGTGCCGCCTCCGTAGGGTCCGCGCCTGCCGTCGGACCGGACGACCCGGTGGCACGGGACGACCAGGGCCACCGGATTGGTCGACATGGCGGTGCCGACGGCCCTGGCGGCGCGGGCATTGCCGGCCTCGGCCGCCACCGCCGCGTAACTGCGGGTCTCCCCGTAAGGGATCGCAGCGGTCACACCCAGGGCCCGCCGGTAGAAGCCGGTGCTGCCGCGCCAGTCCACGGGCACGGTGAAGTCCTGCAGCCGGCCGGCGAAGTAGCGATCCAACTCGCGTCGCACCCCGTCCAGCGGCGCGGCGGCCACCGTCACGTGCGGCGAGACCGACTCGGCCATGTCCGCAGCCAACCCCTCGACGCACGCGTCGGCGGTGCCGACCATCCCATCGGGCAGGTAGCACAGGCGCCGCAGGCCCGCGTCCGTCAGGGCCAACCCCAGCCGGCCGACCGGGCTGTCGGTGTCCCACACCCAGACCTGGCCGTTGCCGCCGTTCTCCGCAACACTCGCAGGCATCTCGCCCCCCTCCGCACCGCCGTTCATGCCGGAGCGTACCCCCGCGGGGCCGCACGCGATCCGGTCAACGCCCCCGCGACGTGCGCTGGACGGCCACGTCGGCGACCCAGCGCCCATCCATCTCCACCCCGCTGAGGACCTCCATCGCCGCTAGCAGGAACCCGAGGATGTCACCGGCGCCTGCACCGTCGGGCAACTCGAAGACGAGTCCCCGCCGTGTGTGATCCTGCCGCACCGACCACGCCGGCGGCACCTCCACACCGTGCTCGGCCAGCCGGCGCACCGCGAAGCGACCGGTGGCGTGGGAGATGCCGATGGTCCCCGGAACCGTGTTCCGGCCGCGCCGGTGCTGCGGTACCCAGGTGGCGAGCGGGACGGCGGGTCCCAGCGAGGAGAACATGCGCCCCAGCGGTGACGTGGGCGGCCGGTTCTCGTCCTCCACCCAGGGCTGCAGGTTGAGCCAGCCCCGGCCATCGCCGCGCGCCGCCAGATCCTGCATGCACGACAGCACCTCGGCGACCTCGCCGCTTGCGAACAGCACGCTGGTGTGATCCACGACCATGGCGCGATGTTGCCACACTCCGCCGCCGGCCCCGGCGACGTGCCGCGCTCCCCGGCCGCTCGGGCGAACCCGCCGGTACCGTACGAGCACGTGAAGCTGATTCTGATCCGTCACGCCCTGCCCGAGCGGTTGGAGGACTGTGACGGTCCGGCCGATCCCGGCCTCACCGATGTGGGATGCCAGCAGGCGCGGCGCCTGGCGGACTGGCTGCGGGACGAGCAGATCGATCACGTCGCCTCGAGCCCCAAGCGCAGGGCGATCGAGACCGCCCGCCCCCTGGCCGACCAGCGCGGTCTGGAAGTGGAGATCGTGGCGGGGTTCGCGGAGATCGACAGCGGGAGCAGCACCTACATCCCGTATGAGCAGATGCGGCGCGAGCGCCACGAGATCTGGCATCACCTGCGCAGCGGTCGCTGGGAGGAGGCCGGCTTCACCGATCCTGAACGGTTCCGCGACGAGGTGGCCGCCGCGTTCGCCGGTTGGGAGGAGGCGCACCGTGATCGCACTGTCGCCGTCGTGGCGCACAGCGGAACCGTCAACGCCCTCGTGAGCCACTTCCTGGGAATCGAGAACGTCTTCTTCTTCGGGCTCGAATACACCGGGATGTGCCGCCTGCGACGGAACATCCTCGGCGGCATGCACGTGACGTCGCTGAACGAGACGGCGCACCTCCACACGGTGCGCGACACCCTTGATCCCCTGCCGGCGCCGTGAACATCCCCCGGCTCGAACCCACCCGCCCGCTGCGCGTGCTGGCGCTGGCCAAGCAGATCCCCGTCTTCGCGGACATGCAACTCGGTCCGGACGGCAGGCTGGTGCGCGACGGGCTGGTCCTGCACATGAACGACTACTGCCGGCGCGGGGTGGCATTGGGACTGCAGATCGCCCGCGCCAGCGGCGGCACCCTCAGCGTGCTGACCCTGGGGCCGCCTTCGGCCGACACGGTGTGCCGGGAGGCCATCGCCTTCGGCGCCGACGCCGGCTTCCACGTGACCGATCCGGCGTTCGCGGGCTCCGACACGCTCGCCACCGCACGGGCGCTGGCCGCCTCCGTCGAGTACCTCGGACCCTTCGACCTGATCCTGGCGGGGCGGAACTCCGTGGACGCCGACACCGGCCAGGTGCCCCCGCAGCTCGCCGACCTGCTGGAGCTGCCCTTCGCCTGCGGGGTTCGCCGGCTGCGCCTCAGCGGGGAGCGGCTGTTGCTGCTCCTCGAGCACAACGACGAGTGGCTGAACGCCGAGGTGGAACTGCCGGTGGTTCTGTCCTGCGCCGAGCGGCTGATCGATCCCTGCAAGATCAAGGATCCCGCCATCTGGGCGGGCGTCGACGGGGCGCGCATCCGGGCGATCAGCGCCGCTGAGCTGGGTCCCGGCCCGTGGGGTGCCGCCGCCAGCCCCACCTCTGTGGGACCGATCCGGACCCTGGAGATCGACCGGCGGGGCGAGATGCTGGCCGGCGGCCTGGCCGAGCAGGCCGACCGGGCCATCGCGGTGCTGGACGAGCGGGGAGCGCTGTCAGCGGCCGCCGGCGCCGCCGGTCTCGCCCCCGGCCGCGGGTTGGCGGCAGAGCTGCCCGCGGCCGGGCGCGGCGGTCCCGCCGTCGGCGTGCTGATCGAGCCGGCCCGGGAGCGGCACACCCGGGAGCTGCTGGGCGCCGCCGCCTCCCTTGCCGCCACAATCGGCGGCCACGTGGTCGCGCTGGGTCCCGGTGCGGGGGGCGAACTGGGGAGCTTCGGCGCCGACGCGGTCCACCGGATCATCGCCGGGGGCACGGGAGCGGGCGCGGTGCCCGGCGACAGCCACGGGGGGTTGGTCGAGGAGGATGTGGCCACCGTCGTCGGCGACTGGGCCAGGGACGTGCAGCCCTGGGGGATCCTGGCCCCCAGCACCGCCTGGGGTCGCGAGGTTGCCTCGCGGGTGGCGGCCCGCCTGGGCGCCGGCCTGACTGGGGACGCGGTGGGGTTGGCCTGCGAGGCGGGGCGCCTGATCGCCGACAAGCCCGCCTTCGGCGGCTACGTGGTGGCGGCCATCGCCTGCTCGTCGGCGATACAGATGGCCACCGTGCGTTCCGGCGTGCTGCCCCTTCCCGAGCCCCGCGAGGCTGCCGATCCCGCCGTCTCGGAGATCATCGTGACACCGCGCCGCAGGCTGCGCGTGGTCTCGCGGACGCGGGACGACGATGCCGACCAGCTGGCCCACGCCGACGTGGTGATCGGTGTGGGCATGGGCGTGCACACGACCCACTACGAGCGCCTCCGGGCGGATGCCCGCAAGATCGGCGCCGCGCTGTGCGCCACCCGCAAGGTGACCGATGTCAACGCCATGCCGCGGGCCCGGCAGGTCGGCATCACCGGCCACACAATCTCACCCCGGCTCTACATCGCCATCGGCCTGTCGGGGAAGTTCAACCACACCGTGGGGGTCCGCTCGTCGGGCAGCATCGTGGCCGTCAACCCCGATCGCGACGCCCCGATCTTCGACTGGTGCGACGTGGGCTTCGTGGCGGACTGGCGCGAGGTCTTCGACGAGCTGATCCCGCGCCTGGAGGGCGCCCTGGCGACCTAGTCCCGCAGCTCCTTCGGCATGGCCTTGGCGGCGTACTTGCGCCAGTTGTCCTGCAGGGCGTCGATGAGTTGCTGCACGAACAGCGGCGACATGTGGATGCGCTGGACGACCACCCCGTTGCGGGGGTCGACACCATCGAAGTTCATGCGCACGAAGTCCAGCGTGAACTCGTACGGGCTGTGTGACACCGCGGCGAAGTTCGCCCAGCAGCCACCCTCCAGTTCCGGCGGCAGCCGGATGGGCACCTCGCGCTTGCCGCCTTCCTCCGCTGACATGTCGACCTCCGTCCTTCCCGGCTCGGCGCGGACGCCCGCACCGACCTGCACAACCCATAGCATCGCAGACTCGCCACCCCCAAGACCCTGCACCGCGCCGCGGGGCAGAGTCCGGGCGCCGACCGGCGGCTACTCGCCGGTGTAGTTGGGTCTGCGCTTCTCGACGAACGCCTCGACGCCTTCGCGGAAGTCGGCGGTGGTGCGCAGGAAGCCGTAGGCGAGGCCCTCCAGTTCCAGGCCCAGCGGTAGCGGGCCGTCGTAGGCCTGGTTGAGGACCCGCTTGGCCATGCGGAGGGCGAGGGCGGGCAGGGCCGTCAACTCGGCCACCAGGCTGTCGACGGCGGCGTCCAGGTCGGCCCGGGGGACGACCTCCGACACCAGGCCGACGGCCAGAGCCTCGTCCGCACCCATGCGCCGGCCCCGCATCACCAGGTCCTTGGCGCGCCCCAGGCCGATCATGCGGGCGAGCCGCTGAGATCCGCCGCTGCCGGGGATCATGCCGATGGAGACCTCCGGCTGGCCGAGTTGCAGATCGTCGGCGGCGATACGGAAGTCGCAGGCCAGGGCGAGCTCCAGACCCACGCCGAACGTGAACCCGTGGAGCTTGGCGATCACGGGCTTCGGGCAGCGCTCGGGGGCGGCCACGTTGTGGTGCAGCCGGGTGAGCACCTCGGGCGAGGCCTCCAGAAAGCCGGCGATGTCCCCCCCGGCAGTGAAGGCCCGCTCCCCCGCCCCGGCGAGCACCACGACACGAACCTCGGGGTCGCGGCCGCAGGCCTCGAACAGCGCGGACAGATGCTCGCGCGCCAGCATCGAGACGCGATTCAGCTTCTCCGGCACGTCGAGCGTGACCGCGGCCACGCCGCGCTCGGGGTCGCGTTCGAAGCGGAGCCCGTCCAACTCCTCCGGGTAGCTCACAGTCTCCGGGTCGTTCGTTGCCACGCCGCCGATCCTCCTTCGGTGGTCACACCGGGTTGCCCGGCGACGCCACCGCCGCCCGACCGTTGTCGAACAGAGCGACAGCGCAGCGTACGGCCATCGTCGGGTCGTTACCCGCTCGCTCCGCCCGCCGGTTCCGCAGCCTGCTCGCGCAGGAGGCGGCGCAGGATCTTGCCGGACGGGCTCTTCGGCAGAGCGTCGGGGAAGTGGTAGCGGCGGGGGCGCTTGAAGCGGGCCAGGTCGGCCGACGCCAGGCAGTGGGCGTCCAGGCGGGCCGCAGCGGCCTCCCCGGTTGCCCCGGCGGCGTCGGCGTCGAGCACCACGAAGGCGGTGACCGCCTGGCCCCAGCGGTCGTCGGGCAGACCCACCACCGCCACCTCCCGCACCCCCGGCGCCCGTTCCAGCACGTCCTCCACCTCGAGGGGGTGGACGTTCTCGCCGCCGCTGATGATCATGTCGTCGATCCGGCCCACGATCCAGAGGTTGCCGCCGGTGTCGCAGCGGCCCAGATCGCCGGTGAAGTACCAGCCGTCGCGGATGGCCCTGGCGTCGGCGTCGGGGCGCTTCCAATAGCCGGCGAAGGCCTCGTCGGAGCCGAGATGGCAGACGATCTCGCCGATCTCGCCGGGCGCCACCTCGTCGCCGGGGCCGGCGCCGGGCTCGGGGCGCACGAGGCGCAGGCGGGCGTTGGTGGCGGGCCGGCCCGCGCAGCCCGGGGCCGCCCGCTGATCGAAGTGGACCGAGTAGGTGTACACCTCCGTCGACCCGTAGTGGTTGATGAACACCTCCGGGGCGAACACCGCCACGCAGCGCTCCACGAGGGCGCTGGTCATGGCCGCCCCTGCGTAGGCGAGGGCTCGCACCGAGGACACCTCGGCGGTGGTCAGACCCGGCGAGTGGACCAGGTCGTGGAACAGCGTCGGGGCCAGGTAGAGCGATCCGATCCGCTCGGACTCGACGAGCTCGAGCGCCGCCGCCGCGTCCCAGTCGGGCTGGCAGACGAAGCAGCCGCCGACGATCTGGGCCGCCAGGAGGGTGTGGATGCCCATGGTGTGGTACAGCGGCATCACCCCGAGGGTGCGCTCGCCGGGGCGGTAGCTCTGGTGCAGCGCCTGCGACAGGCCGCCGGCCCGTTCAGCGGCGTGGCTGCGGGGCACGCCCTTCGGCCGCCCGGTGGTGCCCGAGGTGTAAAGGAAGATGGAGGTCTGCCGGTCGTCCAGATCTGCTGGCGGCGGAGCCGGTCCGGACGCCTCGCCGGCGGCCAGCAGGTCGGCGTCGGTCTCGCAGCGCGCCGCGCAGCCGGCGGCACGCAAGCGTTCGGCGAGACCCGCCGAGGATCCGTCGCCCGCCGTACCCACGGCCACGAGGTGCTCCACCGTGTCGCCGCAGGCCAGGGCGTGCTCGAAGCTCGCCTCCTCGAAGACGGCGACGGTGGCACCGGAATCGGCCACGCAGTAGGCGACGGCGGTGGCTGCCACGCGCCACGACAGCGGCACGACGACGGCGCCCAGCCACTGGCAGGCCCAATACAGCTCCACGGCCTCCCGGCGGTTCTTGAGCACCACGGCCACCCGGTTGCCCTGGCCGACACCGAGGGCGGCGAGTCCGGCGGCCAGAGTGGCGGCCACCTGCTGCAGGTCCCGGTAGGTGAGACGGGTCTCGCCGTCGACGACGGCATCGGCGTCCGGCGTGCGCTCGGCGGCGTAGAGCAGCGACAGGCCGAGATTCATGCCGGTTCGGTCGATGCAGTGCCCGCGGCGGCGGCGATGGCGTCGATGATGGGGGCGTAGCCGGTGCAGCGGCAGAGGTGGCCGGACAGCATCTCGGCGATCTCGCGACGCCTCGGGGTCGGGGTGTGGGCCAGGAAATCCAGAGCGGCCATCAGGATGCCGGGCGTGCAGAAGCCGCACTGGAGGGCGAAGTGCTCCCGAAAGGCCTCTTGCAGCGGGTGCAGCCCGTCCCCGGATGCGAGATCCTCCACCGTGCGCACCTCGGCCCCGTCGGCCTGGGCGGCCAGCAACAGGCACGAGCGCACGGCCGCTCCCTCGAGATGCACCGTGCAGGAGCCGCACACCCCGTCCCGGTGAGTCCGAGGCGCTGGCGCAGGAAGTCCGAGAGCAGCATCCGGTCGGGTGCCACCTCGCGGTAGTGCCGACCGTTGACGGTGACGGCGATCTCCCGCTGGTCGCTCACGGGCCGCCCTCGCCCGCCCGAGCATGCGCGTCCAGCCAGGCCTGGCGGATCGCCTGCTCGCTCAGCAGGCTCACCAGGTGCCGCCGGTAGGCCACCGAGGCGTGCAGGTCCTCGAACGGCTCCGCCGCGGCGGCGGCCAGCCGGCCGGCCTCGGTCACCGCCGCGTCGCCGGCCGGGCCGTCCAGGTCCTGACCCACCAGGGCGCCGGCAGCCTCGCCGGCCAGCAGGGGCCGGTCGGCGACCGCCCCCAGCCCCAGGCGCACCTCGGCGACCGCGCCGTCGCGGCGGCGCAGCGCGCAGGCCGCCATGGCGAGCGCGTAGTCGCCGTGTCGCTGGGCCATCTCGGCGAAGCCGTAACCCCAGCCCGGCGCCGCAGCCGGCCAGCGGACCTCGCTGAGCAGCTCGTCGGGCTCCAGCGCAGAGGTGAAGTGGTAGAGGAACAGATCCTCCGCGGCGATGCTGCGCCGGCCGCGCTGCGATTGCGCCAGCACCGACCCGCCGAGGGT
>JAGWAL010000035.1:16579-17142 GCA_021296415.1 Acidimicrobiia bacterium
GCCCCGCGATCCGGTTCACGTCCACCAGCACCTCGGGCCGCGCCAGGCGCATGTTCAGCATGGGGACGAGGCTGCAGCCGCCGGCCAGGACCTTGGCCTCGTCGCCGTGGGTGGCCAGAACCGCCAAGGCCTCCTCCAGGCTGTCCGGACACAGGTAGCGGAACGGCGGCGGCTTCATCCGGCCACCTCTCCGGCGCCGGCCGCGAGCGCCTCCCAGATCCGGGGGGCGGTGAGCGGCAGGTCCAGGTCGTCGATGCCCAAGGCGTCACAGACGGCGTTGGCAAGGGCCGCGGGGGCGCTCATGGTGTTGCCCTCCCCGAGGCCCTTGGCGCCGAGGGGTGTGAACGGCGACGGGGTGCAGCGGTGCAGGATGCGCAGGCCGGGCACCTCGGTGGAGGTGGCGCACAGGTAGTCCATGAAGCTGCCGGTCAGCAGGTTGCCCTCCTCGTCGTGGACGGTCTGCTCCAGCAGGGCCGGCCCCAGACCGTGGGCGAAGCTGCCCAGGATCTGCCCGTCCACGAGGCGGGGGTGCAGCAGCGTGCCGGCGTCGTGCACGGTGACGT
>JAGWAL010000035.1:17410-24299 GCA_021296415.1 Acidimicrobiia bacterium
GCGCACTCCAGGACGTCGCCGGCGATTCGCCGCAGCTTCCCGGCGAGCCGTTCGGCGGCCTCGGCCACCGCGGCGGCACCGATACCGGCGAAGCGGGAGGAATAATTGCCCGAGGACACCGTCCAGGCGTTCACGTGGGTGTCCATCTCGCTCTGGACCTCCACATCCGCGGGCCGGAGCCCCAGAACGTCGGCGGCCACCTGGGCGGCGACGGTTCGATGACCCTGTCCCTGCGGCACCGTGGAGAGGCGCACCGTCACGCCGCCGAGGGGGTTCATGGCCAGCGTGGCGCCCTCGGCGTTACCGGACTTCGGCCGGCCCCGGCTGCGCTCCTCCGCCGTCTCGGCGAGCGAGATGTAGCCCATGTTGGAGATCGACGGCTCGACGACGCAGGCGAGCCCGATGCCGAGCCGGCGACGGGCCGGGGCAGCGGCTCCGGCACCACGCTGTTCCGCTTGCCGCCGACGGTGACCGGCATAGTCCGCGGCCGCCAGGACGTCGTCGAGGCAGGCCGCGTAGTCGCCGGAGTCGTACAGCCCGCCCGTTGCGGTGCGGTACGGGAACGCCTCGGGCGCGACAAGGTTGCGCCGGGCCACCTCGGCGGGGTCGAGACCCAGGCGGGCGGCGCCACGCGCCATGATGCGCTCCAGCGCCAGGTAGAGCTGCGGGCCGCCGAACCCGCGGTTCAGCCCGGTCGGGCAGCGATTGGTGTGCACCACCCGGTTGCGCACCGCCACGTGGCGCACCGCGTAGGCGCCGGTCAGTGAGCCGTGCATCCGGTAGAGCGTGGCCGGCTCGGGTGCCCGCAGGTAGGCCCCGACGTCCTCGACCACGTCGTAGCGCAGCGCCAGCAACTCGCCGTCGGCGGCGAATCCGGCCTCCACGCCGGTGACCCGGTGCGTGGCCGAGCCGGCGGCAGCGAGGTGTTCGAGCCGGTCCTCGATCCAGCGCACCGGCACGCCGCAGACCTTGGATACCAGGCCGGCGAGCACCACGTAGCCGAACACGCCCGCCTTCACGCCGAAGCTGCCGCCGGAATCGGGTGGCGTGATGAGCCGCAGGCGGGCGGCGGGCAGGCCCAGGGCGCCGGCGGCCACGGTGTGCAGGGTGAACGGTCCCTGGAAGTTGGCCCACACGGTGAGCGAGTCGGCCGCGTGGTCCCAGTCGGCGATGACGCCGAAGCACTCCACGGGGGCGGCGATCCAGCGGCCGAACGGGAACCGGCCGCGCACGGTGGTGTGCGCGGCGGCGAGCGCCGCCTCGGGGTCGCCGTAGCGGAACGAGCGGTCCGAGGTCACGTGGCCCGCCTCGGCGGCGGCCAGGGGATCGGTGATCGCCTCGAGCGGCTCGTAGTCCACGTCCACCAGCTCGGCCGCGTCCTCGGCCAGGTAGCGGTCGCGCGCCACCACCACCGCCACCGGCTCGCCTGCGTAGCGGGTGACGTCGACGGCCACGACATGGTGCTCGGTGGTGCCGCGGATCACCGAACCCAGCGGCCGGCCGACCGCAGCCAGGTCGACCCCGGTCAGCACAGCCACGGTACCCGGCGATGCGAGGGCGGCTGCAGTGTCGATGCCGCGGATGCGGGCGTGGGCGAACGGCGACCGCACCAGCGCCAGATGCATCGCCCCCGGCACTGGCGACAGGTCGTCGATGAAGCGCCCCCTGCCCCGCAGCAGCGCCTCGTCCTCGACTCGCAGGGGGGTTGCGCCGATCCAGCCGCCCCCGGCGGTCGCGTCGCTCATGTCGACGTGCGCGCCCGGAGGCACATGGCAGGCCTCACGGCGAGGTGCTCTGCCGGGCGTCCAGGGCCTGGGCCACGAGTTCCAGTGGGTGACGGACGTCGAGACCGGCGGCAGCCAGGTGCAACGAGCAACCGGGGTTGGCACTGGCCACCACCGAGGCGCCCGAGCGTTTCTTGCGGGCGCGGATGGCGGTCGCAAGCTCCGGCTCGAGCATCGAGTACGCCCCGCCCGCCCCGCAACACAGGCCGTCATCGTCGAGCGTCACCAGTTCCTGCACGAACGGCCCCAGCACCACCGGCACCGCTTCGTGACTGCGCTGTGCGTGCCGCAGGTGGCACGGATCCTGCACCGCGACGGTCAACTCCAGCGGCTCGGCGTCCGCGCGGCTGTCCAGCAGCACGTCGAGCCGGTCCGCCAGCCACTCGTGCACGTCGAAGACCCTCTCGGCGAAGGCCTGCGCCTCGGGGGTGCCGAGCAGGCGTCCGTAGTGCTTCATCGCCGCCCCGCAACCGGCCGAGTCCACCAGCACGGGCCGGTCGTCCGCCGACAGCCCGGCGATGACCTGACGGGCGATGGCGGCGGCATCGGCTTCGAGGCCGGCGTGGGTGTGCAGCGCGCCACAGCAGGGTGCGGCGCCGGCTGTGGGGGTCACCCCGACCCCGGCGGCCTCCAACGGCGAGATGGGTGTGGCGCTGCCAAGCGTCCATGACGCACCCGGTGAAGAGCCAGACGTCGGATCCCGAGACGCGGTGGCGGCCCCGGCGCAGCGGCAGGCGCGCCGGGAGGCCCAGCCGCCGGGCCGGCAGGAGGCCCAGCCGGCCGGCGAGGGCCAGCACGGTGGAGCCCGCCAGCAGCAGGCGGCGATGGCGCAGCAACCGCAGCCCCAGGCGCTGCCACCAGGGCGTGATGCGACCCTCGGCGGCCAGCGCGGCCCGGGTGCCCTCCATGAGGTGACCGAAGGGCACCCCGCTGGGGCAGGCGGTCTCGCAGCCGAGGCACTGCACGCAGGTCTCCATCGAGCGCAGCACGTCGTGCGTGATCGGGGCCCCCTCGTTCTGCACGGCCCGCATGAGGGCGATGCGACCCCGCGGCGATTCGGTGTCGCGCCCCGTGATCACGAACGTGGGGCAGTGCGGCAGGCAGAGGCCGCAGGCCACGCAGGAGGTGAGTTCGTCGTCGTCCAGGCCCAGGTGCATCAATTCCGTCGCAGCGGGTCGCGGCCGGGGTTGAGGCGGCCGGTGGGGTCGAAGCATTCCTTCATGCGCCGGTTCAGTCCGGCGAGGCCGGGCTCGGTGGGCCGGGACGGCCGCGGCACCGAGGCGTGCACCACGCCGACGCCGATCTCGGCCACGAAGTCGATGTCACCGGTGGCGCCGGCCGGCGCTGTGCCGTTGTCTCGGTCGAAGGCGGCCGCCTCCGCCGGCGTGCACGACCAGCGGTGCGGCGGCAACGGGGGCGGACCGGCGGCATCGCTCACCTCGCCGAGTTCGCCGAGAGTCACCCGGTCCGCGGCTGTGTCGGCGGCGTAGCCGCTCAGCAGCACCCACGTGACCGCGCCGTCCCAGAGGATCGAGGTTGCGGTCCGGCAGCGTCGCCACACCTCCCGAGGGTCCGGCGACTCGAGGCGGCACCAGTTCTCGGACTCGGGTACCGGCAGGGTGCGCAGTAGCGCCTCGCCGAGGGATCCCACGAGCAACCGGCACAGATCGAACCCGCTCACGTTCTTCACCGTGGCGGCCCCGCCGGTGGCGACCCGGCCGTCGGCGCACACGTAGCGGGCCTGCAACAGGGCGTCGCGCACCGGCCCGAGCCCCAGGCGGGTGATCGCCGACTCCCCCACCGTCAGCGCGCCGCCCACCGTGCTGGCCGGCCGCTCGGGTAGGGCGGTGCGCTGGCCCGCCTCGGCCAGGGCCTCGTGGAGTTCCGCCACGGTGGTGCCGGCGCGCACCCGGACCGTCATCTCTGCCGGCTCCAGCGCCACGATGCCCGCCGGCGCCCACACCTCCCGCGTGCCGGGCGCCAGGTCGCCGCCGGCGTGCCAGCGGGTGCCACCCCCGCGTACCGACACCGGCCCTTCGGAGCCAACCTCGGCGGCGAATTCGATCAAGACCTCGTCGATCGCGCTTTCCGGCGTCATGGCACAATGGCGAGTGTGCTGCGCAATCCACGGCCGGCGCAGTCTGGGCCGCCGGGCAGTGGATTCCGGCCTTCGCCGGAATGACGGATGACGAGGTCCGAGGGACTGGCCGGCACTGTCCGGAATCCTCGCCTAGCCCCAGATCTTGCCGTCGGCGGCGCGCAGCGCGCCGATGTCGGCGCAGCTGTGGGCGCTGGGCAGCACCTTGCCGGGCGAAGGCGGCCCGCAGGCGGCTCTGCTGATCCAGGTCGGCGTCGCTGAACATGCGCTCCATGTAGTCGCGCTTCTCCACGCCGATGCCGTGCTCGCCCGACAGTGCCCCGCCCACCGCCAGCGAGGCCTCGATGATCTCGCGGCCGGCGGCGTGCACCCGCTCGAGCGTGCCCTCGACGCGGGCGTCGAAGGCCAGGATGGGGTGCAGGTTCCCGTCGCCGGCGTGGAAGACGTTCAGCGCGGTGAGGTTGTGGCGGTCGGCGATCTCGTAAACCTGCTCGAGCACTTCCACGAGGCGGCCGCGGGGCACGACGGTGTCGTGAAGGTAGTAGTCGGGGAGGATGTTGGCCACGGCCCCGAAGGCGCTCTTGCGCCCCTTCCAGAGCCGCGCCCGCTCGTCGTCGTCGGCCGCGGTGCGCACGCTCACCGCGCCGCACTCAGCGGCGATCTCCGCCACCCGCTCGGCGGAGGCGGCGACCCCGCCGGCCGGCCCGTCCACCTCCACGAGCAGCACGGCGGCGGCGTCCCGCGGGTAACCCGCCTTGGCGAAGTCCTCGACCGCGCTGATGCAGCGCCGGTCCAGCATTTCGATGGCAGCGGGCACGATCCCCGCGGCGATAATGGCGCTGACGGTGGTGGCACCGCTGGACACGTCGTCGTAGGCCATCAGCATCGTGCGGACTGCCGCCGGGTTGGGCGTGAGCCGCACGGCCGCGGCCGTCGTGATCCCGCACATGCCCTCGGAACCCACGAAGGCCCCGCGCAGGTCGTAGCCGGCGGGCTCGGCACCGAGGTCGCCGAGCGTCACGACGGAACCGTCGGACAGCACCACCTCCAGCGCCACCACGTGGGCGCTCGTCACGCCGTAGGCCAGGCAGTGCGGTCCACCGGAGTTGGTTGCCACGTTGCCCCCGATGGTGCAGGCCTGCTGGCTCGACGGGTCCGGCGCGTAGTGCATGCCGTAGGGCGCCAGCCGGCGGGACAGCTCGAGGTTCACCATGCCGGGCTGCACCCAGGCCACGCCGTTGTCCGGGTCCACCGACAGCAGTTCGTCCATGCGGGTGAGCGACAGCACCACGGGCCGGCCCAGCGGCGCGGCGCCCCCCGAGAGGCCCGTGCCCGCCCCCCGCGGCACCACGGCGCGGCCGTGGGTGGCCGCGATCCGCACGCACGCGCTGACCTGCTCGGTGGTGACGGGGTAGCACAGTGGTCCGGCCGTGCCCTCGCTGTAGATGGAGGCGTCCCGGGAGGCCAGGTAGCGGGCAGCGGCGTCGGCCCGCACCCGCTCGGCGCCGATGGCCGAGCACAGGTCGGCCACGAGGGCCGCGTCCTCGGGCGCCGGGACCTCGGACTCCGTCGCACGACGTCGCAGGCGGCGGGCCGCTGCGGCCAGCAGGGCCGCCATCAGCGGTCCGTGGACTTGACGGCCGCCCGCTGGACCAGCTCGTCGCTGGGACCGTCCGGGGTGCACAGCGCCCGGAACGCCTCCAGTACCGCAATCGGCGAGTTGCGATGGCGCTTGGCGGCGACGGCCAGCGGCTCGTGAAACGCTCCCCCGCAGTGCGCGCACGGCCAGCTCAGCCGCGACATCAGTCGGGCGGCCTCACCGTCGGGGAACATCCGGAGGACCTCCACGACCGTGGTCTTGCCCTTGATCTCCCGGGCGTCGGCCGGCGGCCCGACGGGGCCCGCGGTCCCGCGCCCGTTCACGCCGCGCACCGTCACCGATGCGCCAGGAGGGTTCAGAGGCGCACCTGCTCGAGCACCCGCACCTCCTCGGCGTGCATGCGGATGGCGTTGCGGGGCAGCTGGTAGCGGGCGAAGGGCAGCACGATCACCTTGGCGTCGGGGCCGTGGCGCGCCATGGCCGCCCCGAAGGCGTCGTCGAGGCTGGTGGTGGCGTCGAGGCCGATGTCGGCGGCCATGTCCAGGTTCTCCTCCAGGGTGACCATCGTGAGGTGCTTGCGGGTCATGACCTCGTAGATGGGCACCCAGATGCAGCCGGCCCACATCTGGATGTATGTCGCGCAGCACCTTCTCGTAGTTCTCCGGCGTGGGCGGCATGTAGGGCTTCATCAGGTCCATGAGCGCCAGGCCGGGGAAGTCGCCGATCGCCGTGGACACGCCCGGCGACGGCGAGCAGTAGATGATGGTGCCGCCCTCCCGGACAACCAGGTCGGAGGACATGCAGCCCCAGCCGGTGTGGAAGAACAGGTGGTCGGTGGGCGCGAACACCCCGCAGACGGCGATGTCGGCCGGACCGGCCTCGGCCACCGGGTTGTCGTAGGCGTAGATGGCGTTGAAGCGGTCGATCGCCTCGACGTGGGCGTCCGGGTGGGCGCCGTAGATGCAGTCGATGACCCGGCCGCGGGTGTCCAGCAGCACGTTCATCGTGGCCGACAGCCCGCACATGGTGGCGGTCTCGTCGATGTCGGCCCGCATCGGCCCGGCGTAGGCCCCGTAGTGGGTCTGCGGCGAAGGCACGAAGGCGCAGTGGTTGGACTCGACGGTCTCGTCGGACACCACGCCGGGCAGGATCAGCTTGCCGCCGCCCCCGGCGCCCCAGTGGTTGGCCTGCGCGTGGCCGATGGTGAAGATGATCTCCGAGCGGGCCACCTCGTTGTGCAGCCACACCGGCGTGCCCCGCGACGAGACGCCCACGTAGCTGTAGTTGTCGGTGTTGCGGGGTTCGTTCTGGAAGAAGCCGATGCCCAGGCGCTCCATGCGGGCCAGGTTCTCGTCGCCGAGCTTCTGGGAGATGTCGCTGTCGGACATCGGGAAGACCTTGCCGTTG
>JAGWAL010000036.1 GCA_021296415.1 Acidimicrobiia bacterium
CAGGTAGCGTGGCGCAGGCCCGGGTGGCGGAATCGGTAGACGCAGAGGGCTTAAACCCCTCGGCTCGACTTGGAGCGTGTGGGTTCGAATCCCACTCCGGGCACCTGCCCGTGGCGGCGATGGGGGCTCAGAGGACGGCGAGTGCCGTGTCGCGGGCCGCGGTGAGCGACGCCACTGCGTCCTCGACCGGGACGAGGGTCGTGTTGCCGCTGGCGCGTTCGGTCAGTTCGACGTTGCCGGCGGCGAGCGCCCGGGGGCCCACCGTCACGCGGTACGGGATGCCCACGAGTTCGCTGTCGCTGAACTTCACGCCGGGGCGGGCGTCCCGGTCGTCGATGATCACTTCGACACCGGCGTCGCGCAACTCGCCGTAGATGCGTTCGGACACCTCGGTCACCGCCTCGTCGCGCCCGGAGATCGGTACGACGACGGCTTCGTAGGGCGCAACCGAGGTGGGCCAGCAGAGGCCGCGCTCGTCGTGATGGGTCTCGGCCACGGCGGCCACGGCGCGCCCGATCCCGATGCCGTAGCTGCCCATCGTCAGGGTGCGGGAGACGCCCTCGGCGTCCATGACCGTGGTCTCGAAGGCCTCCGCGTAGCGCCGCCCCAGTTTGAAGATGTGGCCCGTCTCGATGCAGCGGAGCAACTCCAGCGGGCCCTCGCAGCCGGTGCACGGCTCGCCGTGGCGCACTTGGCGCAGGTCCAGCCACTCGCCCACGCTGATGTCCCGTTGGATGTCCACGCCGCGGAAGTGGAAGTCGTCGGTGTTGGCGCCGGTCGTGAGGTTGCTGCGCCCGGCCAGCGCATCGTCGGCGAGCACGGGGAGGTCGGTCACGCCGACGGCGCCGAGGCTGCCGGGTGCGGCCCCCAGGGCGGCGACGCACTCCTCGGCGACAGCCGGTCGCGCCGCCGCGGCGCCGGTGTTGTCCAGCAGCTTCTGTTCGCTCAGCTCGTGGTCGCCGCGCAGCAGCACCAGGGTGATCTGCCCGTCCAGCACGTACACCATGGTCTTGATCTGGCGCTCCGGCGACGCGTTTGCCTCGGCTGCCGCCAGGGCGGCGATGGTGCGGATGCCGGGTGTGGCGAAGCGCTCCAGGACCCCGCCCGGTGGATCGTCCACCGGCGGTACCACGGCGATCGCCCGCTCCACGTTGGCGGCGTACCCGCAGTTGCCGCAGCGCACGATGTCGTCCTCGCCGGCGGCCGACGGCACCATGAACTCCACGCTGGCGCTGCCGCCCATGGCGCCCGACGACGCCTCCACGGCGATGGCCGGCAACCCCAGCCGCTCGAAGATGCGCGTGTACGCCGCGTGGTGCAGGTCGAAGGCCCGGTCCAGGCCGGCGTCGTCGATGTCGAGGCTGTAGGAGTCCTTCATGGCGAACTCCCGCACCCGCAGCAGGCCGCTCTTCGGCCGGGGCTCGTCACGGAACTTCCACTGGATCTGGTACCAGATCTGGGGGACCTCGCGGTAGGAGTGGATCTCCCGGGCACAGAGGGCGATCACCTCCTCGTGCGTCATGCCGAGGGCGACCTCGGCCCCCTTGCGATCGGTGAGGCGGAACATCTCGTCGCCCATCGACTGCCAGCGACCGCTCTGCTCCCAGACCCAGGCCGGATGCATGGCCGGCAGCAGCAGCTCCTGGGCACCGATGGTGTCCATCTCCTGGCGCACCACGTCGGCCACCTTGTCGTGTACCCGCAGGCCCAGCGGCAGCAGGGAGTAGTGCCCGGAGTGCAGCTGGCGGATGAAGCCGGCCCGCAGGAGCAGCCGGTGGCTGGCCACCTCGGCCTCCGCGGGCGCCTCGCGCAGCGTGGGGACGAACAGGTTGGACCAGCGCATGGAGCCTCCTCGAGTGCTACCCCAGCCTAGGAGTGCGCAGGTTGGTCATGGGCGACTGGTGGGTGGCTGTCCGGTCGGGGGCCGGGGTGCCGTTTGCTCCTTCGGCGCTGGCGCAAGGCGTCGCAAAGCGGCCCCCGGACCCCCTCCCTCGGTTCGCGGCCAGACGTGCTGGCGGGTGGGGGTGACGAGGTGGGTTCGGTTGTCAGTCCATGGCCGTTGCGGCGGCGACGATGTTTGCCACGGTGGGGAGGTAGGCGTCCTCAAGCGGCGGGCTGAAGGGGACGGGGGAGTTGGCCGCGGTCACCCGGGCGACGGGGTGGCTGAGGGCGGCGAAGGTGTTCTCGGTGATCACCGCGGCGATCTCGGCGGCCAGGCCGCAGCGGCGGGGGCTCTCCTCCACCACCACTGCACGACCGGTGCGCGCCACCGAGGCGCAGATCGTCTCGGCATCCAGCGGGGCGATGGTACGCACGTCGATCACCTCGGCCGAGACGCCGTCGGCGGCGAGCTGCTCGGCGGCCTCCAGAGCTCGCAGCGTGCACTCGCCCACGGCCACCAGGCTCACGTCGTCGCCGCGCCGCACGCAGTCCGCCTTCCCCAGCGCCAGCTCGTAGGGCTGGGGTGCCACCGGTCCCTTGGTGCGGTAGAGGCCCATGTGCTCGAGGAACATCACCGGGTTGTCGTCGGCGATGGCCCGCAGCAGCAGGCCCTTGGCGTCGGCGGGCGTGGATGGAACCACCACCTTCAGTCCCGGGATGCCGGCGAAGACGGGGTACAGCGTGTCGGAGTGCTGGCCGGCGGAGCGCAATCCGGCGCCGACGGCCATGCGCAGCACCAGCGGCACGGTGGTCTGGCCGCCGAACATGTAGCGCATCTTGGCGGCCTGGTTGAAGATCTGATCGAAGCACAGGGGGACGAAGCTGGCCCACATCACGTCCGCCACCGGCCTCAGGCCGGCCAGGGCGGCGCCGGTCGCCGCGCCCACGAACCCGGCTTCGGAGATCGGGGTGTCGCGCACCCGTTCCGGGCCGAAGGTCTCCAGCAGGCCCCGGGTGGCGCCGAATGTCCCTCCCATGGCGCCCTCGTACTGCCCGCCGAGGCCGGCGCCCCCGGCGATGTCCTCGCCCAGCACGATCACCCGGTCGTCGGCCTGCATCGCCTGGTTGAGGGCCTCGTTCACCGCCTGGAGGAAGCTGATCTCCCGCTCGGCAGGCGGGGCGGCGGCCGGTGCCGGTCCGGGCGGGTCGGGGGCGTGCACGTCGCGCTCCACGGTGGCGGCGTCGGGCCAGGCGCCCGCCGGACCTGTCTCGAAGGCGGTGTCGATCTCGCCCTGCACGCCGGCCCGGTAGTGGGCCACGTCCTCTCCGAGCCGCTCGGCCAGCAGCGCCACCGGGTCGCGCTCGCGGGCCTCTTGGCGTTCACTGCGGGGCCGGTACTGCTGGGGGTCGCCGATGAAGTGGCCGCGGATGCGCGCCAACTTCACCTCCAGCAGGGTGGGCCCCTCGCCCGCCCGGGCGCGGCGCACCGCCTCCCCGGCTGCGGTGTGCACGGCCTCGTAGTCCTCCCCGGCGACGGTCACGCCGGCAATGCCGTAGGCATCGGCCCGAGAGCTGATGTCGGCCACGCTGGCGGAATAGCTCACCGGCGTGGACTCGGCCCAGCCGTTGTTCTCGCACACGTAGATCACCGGGAGGCGCCAGATTGCGGCCAGGTTCAGCGACTCGTGCAGCACGCCCTGGTTGGCGGCGCCGTCGCCGAAGAACGCCACCGCCACCCGGCCGTCGCCGAGCACGTCGGCGGCCAGCGCTGCACCTGTGGCCAGGGCGATGCCCCCGCCCACGATGGCGTTGGCGCCCAGCATGCCCCGGCTGAAGTCGGCGATGTGCATCGAGCCACCGCGCCCGGCGCACAGCCCGGTCTCCCGGCCGTAGAGCTCGGCCACCATGCCGTCGAGGTCGCAGCCCTTGGCGATGCAGTGCCCGTGGCCGCGGTGCGTGCTGGTGATCAGATCGTGCTCGTTGAGGTGGGCGCAGACCCCGGTGGCGACCGCCTCGGCCCCGTGGTAGGTGTGCACGAAGCCCGGCATGTCGCCGCGGGCGAACTCCCGCTGCACCCGGTCCTCGAAGCTGCGGATGCGCACCATCATCCCCAGGCCGGCCAGCAGCGCCTCCCGGTCGGCGGCGGGCGTGGTGGGCTCGGAGGGGTTCGGTGTGTCGGGTTGCACGGGGCCGGCGGCTCGGGTCAGGTGCCGCACACGGCGGCGCGTTCGGTGGCGTTCTCGGCGATTACCCCGATGCGGGTGCCGATCGGCGCCTCGAGGCCCGGCTCGGCCTCCCGGTGGAGCCAGCCGTCGGTGTCCGACTCGATCTCCATCTCGATCTTCTCGGACTCCATCAGGAACAGCGGATCGCCGATGGACACCTCGCCGCCCTCGGGTACGAGCCATTCGATGAGCGTCACGTCGCCCTCGTAGATCCCCGTCTTGGGGAGGATCACCTCGAGCACGGCTCAGCCGGGTTCCGGAAGCCCTGGATTCGGGCCCCCGCCGGAGTGAAGGGATGGAGCGCTGGGTGTCGGCGGGCCGCGGCGAGTCGGCGGTGCCTGGTGAGCGGGTGTGTCATCAGGCGTCCTCGGTGTGGGGGACGTAGCCCTCCAGGGGTTGGATGAGGATCCCGCCGTCGACCGGCAGCAGCACACCGGTCACGAAGGCCGCCATGTCCGAGGCCAGGAACACCACGGCCCGCGCCACGTCGTCCACATCGCAGAGCCGTCCCAGCGGGGTGCGGTCCACGATGCCGTCCCACTGGGCCACCACGTCGATGCCGGTTTCCGGACCGCCGGTGATGAACTCCACCGCCCCCTCGGTCATCGCCGCGCCGGGGCACACGGCGTTGATCCGTACCCCCAGCGGCGCCGCCTCCGCGGCGATCGAGCGGGTCATGCCGGCGATGGCGTGCTTGGAGGTTGTGTAGTGCGTGAGCCCCTCCGCCGAGGTCGCGAAGGCATCCACCGAGGCCACGTTCACGATCGCGCCCCGCCCGGCGGCCCGCATCTGGCCGAGGGCGGCCCTGGTGCACAGGTAGGCCCCGCGCACGTTGATGGTGAGGATGCGGTCCAATTCGGCGACCGGCATCTCGTGCGCCAGGTGGTTGGAGAACACACCGGCGTTGTTCACCAGGATGTCGATCGCCTCCCAGGTGCTGCGCCAGCCCTCGAACGCCTCCGAGATCGACGTCTCATCGGTCACGTCGAGGTGCTGGGCGACGCAGGTGGCGCCGGTGCGGTCGGCGATCCGGGCGGCGGTGGCCGCGGCCTCGTCGAGCCGAATGTCGGCCACGACGACGGTGGCGCCGGCCTCGGCGAGGCGGTCGGCGATGGCGGCCCCGAAGCCACGGGCGGCGCCGGTGACGACGGCCACCCGGCCGCTGAGGTCGGCCAGTTCGGTGAGCTTGGGGTGTTCAGCGGTCATCGTGCAGACGGTATCCGGTGGGGTGGCGGGGATGTGCGGGCTCCGAGGGCCCGGGCTGTGGCCTCCGGTCAGTCCAGCGCCTCGGCGGCGGCGCGGGTGTGCAGGTGGTGGGTGTACTGGCGGGCCTGCTCGAAGCGCTGCCGGATCTTGCTGCCACGTCCCGAGGGTGTGATCTCCTCCCCGCCCTTGACGATGGCGAGCAGCCGGGAGCGGTCGCCCAGGATGCGCACGTCCTCGTCGGGATTCCCGTCGACCACCAGCAGGTCGGCGAACTTCCCGGGGCGCAGCGTGCCCACCCGCTCGCTGTGGCGGGGCGCCGCCGTGGCCGCGTTGCGGGTCATGCACAGCAGCGCCTCCATGTCGGTCATGCCCAGGTGGCTCACGAAGAGTTCCATCTCCCGGGTGTGCCATTCGCCGTAGGGGGTCATGGCGAAACCGGTCTCCGAGCCGGCGATGAGGGTGGCGCCGGCGGCGTAGGCCTTGGACAGGATCGCCACGGCGGCGTCCAGTTCCCGCTTCATGGCGTCCGCCACGAACGGCCGGTGTCCGGGCGCCTCCAGGCTGTTGACGAGCAGGGTCATGGCGGGCAGCAGGGGGATCTGCTTCTCGAGGACGACCTCCAGGGTCGCGGGATCCATGTAGGAGGCGTGCATGATCCAGTCCACGCCCACCGCGGCGGCGTCGGCCACCGACTGCCGCGAGCGTGCGTGCATGGTGATGGGCCGGCACAGGCGGTGCGCCTCTTCGACCGCCAGTGCCAGCTCGGCCCGGCTGAAGGCGGCGTACTCGGTGGTGCCCGGCCCGGACCCGGCGATCTTGATGAGGTCCACGGTGTCCTTCACCTGGTCGCGGATCTCCTGCAGCAGGTCGTCGGCGCATTTCACCAGCGCACCGAACGACGACTCGTGCACGTCGATCCAGCGGGGCAGGGTGTCGCCGATGCCCAGCTGCGTGGTGATCTGGCGGCCGGCGGCCGAGAACCTCGGGCCCTGCACCAGGCCGCCGTCGATGGCGTCGCGCACCGCCGGGGCCACCCCGTTGGGGCCGCCGGGGTCGCAGGCTGCGGTCACGCCGGCCAGCAGCACTGTCTCGGCGTCGACGGCGGCGCGGATGGCGCGGTAGGGCGCCGGCGTGTAGATGAACAGCTCCTCCTCGGTGCGGGGCTCGCCGAAGCTGATGTGCATGTGGCCGTCCACGAGGCCCGGCATGATCGTGGACTCGCCGACGTCGGTCACCGGGATCCGGGGGTCCTGGTAGGCGGCCGGCAGTTCGGCCCGGGCGCCGACCCATTCGATGAGGTCGTCGCGCACCAGCACGGTGGCATCGGCCAGCACGGTCTCGTCCTCGCACGGCAGCACCCGGGCGGCGTCGAAGCGCCGCAGACCGTCGGAATCAGGCGTCTGGTGGTGGGTCATGGCGCTCCTCTCGCGGCGGACGTGCGGCGCCTCAGAAGGGGATGACGGGGAAGTAGCGTCCCCCGATCGGCTCACCGGGGGCGAGGCCGACCTCCTCGTCGGTGTAGTTGTACTCGTAGCGCTGCTCCCCGAGCCACACGGTGCCGTCGGCCACGTAGCGCATGACCATCGCCCGCCGGCCGCTGTCGGAGAGGTTCGGGCCCGAGGCGTGCCAGGTCAGCGCCGAGTGCATCGAAACCTCCCCGGCCGCCAACTCCACCACCTCCACGGGAAGGCCCAGCGCCTCGGGGTCGCCGACCTCGGCGACGCTGGCGGGGCGCGACTCGCGCAGGTACGGCGTGCCGGTGCCGAAGACCACGGGCAGGCGCTCACCGAGGTGCTGGCTGCCGCAGGCCATCAGCATGGCGCCGTTGTGCCGTGTCGTGTCGTCGAGGGCGATCCAGGCCGTCACGGCATTGGGCTGGGCGAGCGGCCAGTAGGAGTAGTCCTGGTGCCAGCGCAGTTCGTGCGGGCTCGGCGACTTGTTGAGGGCGTTGTCCTCCAGCAGGCGCACGCTGGTCGTCCCCAGCAACTGCGCCGCCCAGCGCGCCGTCGTGGGGTTGAACACGGCGGCGCGGAAGTCGTCGTCGGTGAGCCACAGGTTGAAGAGGAAGTCGAAGCTCTGCGCCGGATCGCGGGGCGTGTTGTCGGGGTCGTCCACATCGGGCCACAGGGTCGGGTCGAGCAGGTCGTAGCGCCGACCGGCCTCCTCCTCCTGGCGGCTGAGCCGTTGCACGACGCCGCGCAGGAACTCCACCTGCTCGTCGCTGAAGACCTTCCCCGGGCGGACGTAGCCCTTCTCGTAGAAGCTGGTGATCTCCTCCACGTTCAGCGGAGACGTCCGGATATCGCTGCCGTTCGACGAGGTGCCATTGCCTGTGGCAGTCGGTGCGCCGGCGTGCGCGGCCGCTGCTGCGTCGGCCCGTGCCCTCACAGTCGTGCCCTCACGTGCGCCCCCTTACAGCCCGAAATCATACTTTCTATACTCCGCGCATGGCGGGGAGCAGCGGGAGCGAGTCGGCGCCCGGTGATCGCCCCGGAGAATCGTCGGGACCGCGGGCCGGGCGCAGGCGTCGGGCGAGGCGACCGGTTCCCGGAATCGACCGGACTTCCTGACTGGCGAGGAGCGACGCGTGGATCTCCCCGGACTGTCGATCGCGCGTCTCGGGGCGCTGTATGCGGCCGGCGAGACCGATCCCACCGAGGTGCTGTCGGCGACCTTGAGGCGGATCGAGCGGATCGATGGCGCCCTGGGTGCGTTCGCCGAGGTCACCGCTGAGCGGGCGACCGGCGAGGCGCGGGAACGGGCGGCCGAGCTGCGCCGCGGCGTGTCCCGGGGCCCGCTGCACGGCGTGCCGGTGGCGGTCAAGGAGTTGTTCGACGTGGCGGGCGCCATCGGCGACTACGGCTCGGAGGTGCTGGCGGGACGGGTCGCTGGCAGTGACGCCGAGTTGGTGGCGCGCCTGCGTGCGGCCGGCGCGGTGATCGTTGGCGTCACCCGCTCGCACGAGTTCGGCTGGGGGATCACGTCCCAGCACGCCACGAGATCCAGCCCGCGGAACCCGTGGAACCTCGCCCGGGTGCCCGGTGGCTCCAGCGGCGGCTCGGCGGCGGCCGTCGCCTCGGGCATGGTGCCCGCCGCCGTTGCCAGCGACACCGGGGGATCGGTGCGCATCCCGGCCACGTTCTGCGGCGTGGCCGGCATCAAGCCGACGTTGGGGCGGATCAGCCGGGCCGGCGGCCTGGCGCTTGCGTCCACCCTGGACACGCCGGGCGTGGTCGCCGGCGGCGTGGAGGACCTGTGGCCGCTCATGGCGGCGATGAGCGGCCCGCATGCCGGCGATCCGGCGACGCTGGGCGATCCGCTGCCGCCGGCACCCGATCCCGCGTCCTTCGGTGATGGGCTGGCCGGTGTCCGCGTGGGCATCGCGCCCGCTCTGCGCGGCGCCGTGCCGTGGGGCGAGGCGACCACGGCAGGGTTCGACCGCACCTGCGAGGCGCTGCGAGCGGCAGGTGCCGGCCTCATCGAGGTCGATCTGCCCTCGGCGGAGGACGTGCTGGCCGCGTTCATCCCGCTGCAGATGGCCGAGGCCTACGACTTCCACAGCCGCCAACTCGGCCTGTTCCCCGAGCGCGCCGACGTCTACGGGGCCGATGTGCGGGGACGCCTCGAGATGGCGTCGGGGGTGACGATGGGCGAGTACCTGGAGTCCCGGCGCCGCCGGCTGGAGTTCATCTGGGCGTTCGATCGGGCCTTCGAGTCGCTGGACGCCCTGCTCACGCCCATCTCGGCGGTCGGCCCGTCCACGGTGGAGGATCCGGACAGCGTCGTCGTCGACGGCCGGCGGCGGGCGCTGCGCGAGGTGGTCATGGGATTCACGGTGCCGCAGAACCTCACCGGGCTGCCCACGGTCGCCGTGCCGGTCGGCTTCGACGCCGACGGCATGCCGGTGGGCATGCAGTTCACGGCCGGGCGTCTGCGGGAGGACGTGGCCGTCCGGGTGGCGGGGGTCGTCGAGCACGTACTGGGGGCCGCTGCGCCGAGAGCGCCGGTCACGCCGAACGAAGGGGGCTAGCCATGCCGCACGCCAAGGTCAGCGATGGGACCAACATCTACTACGAGAGCCACGGCGACGAGTCGCTGCCGCCGCTGGTGCTGATCCGCGGCACCGGCGCGGACGGCACCCGCTGGATGCCGCAGGTCAACGCCTACGAGGCCGAGGTGCGCTGCGTGATCTTCGACGGTCGTGGCGTGGGTCGCAGCGAGACCACGCCGCCCCCCTATTCGGTGGAGGGCATGGCCGGGGACACGTTCGACCTCATGGACGCCCTGGGCATAGGGTCGGCGCACCTGTCGGGCTCGTCGCTCGGCGGCGCCATCGCCATGCGGATGGCCGCCGACGCCCCGGAGCGGGTGCTGTCGCTGCAGATGCACTCCTCGTGGCTGGGCACCCACGGCTTCAGCGAGTTCTCGCTGGGGCTGCTGAAGGCCCACCTCGTCAGCGGCGGGGTGGAGCACTACTACGCGGCCACGATGCCGATGCTGCTGAGCCCCGGCTTCATGTCGCGCAACTTCGAGATGCTCATGAAGATCCTCGACCACATGCGTGCCAACGCCGCCAGCTACGACGGCCTGCTGGGGCAGATTGAGGCCAACCTGTCCTACGACATGCGCCCCGACGCCGGCAGGATCTCCGCACCCGCGCTGGTGACGGTCGGGGAGATGGACGTGGTGCTCCCGGTGCAGTGCTCCGAGGAGATCCACGAGGCCCTCGGTGGCTCCGACTTCCACGTCTTCGAGGGCGCCGGCCACCTCTCCGGCATGGAGAGCCCCGACGAGTTCAACCGGGTCACCCTGGACTGGATGCGCCGGCACCTCTGACCTGCACTCGTCGCCGACTCCCGCCCCGAGCCGGCCGGACGCCGGACGGGGCCGGCAGATCGCCGTGTGGCATACTGGCGGATCACCCCTGTCCGGGGGGACGAAAGGAGAAGGGGATGAGAAAGTATCGACGCGGTTTCGTCGCGTGCGCGAGCCTGTTCGTGCTCACGCTCGTGGCAGCGGCGTGCGCAGCCGACGACTCGGCCTCGGACGCCGCCGACGCGGCCATGGCAGAGGCGAGGGGCGCGTCGGCCGCCGCGGCCGAGGCGCTGTCCGAAGCCCAGGCCACGGCAGCCGCGGCCCGCAGCGCACAGGCGGACGCAGCCACAGGCATCGCCGACGCCGCGGCGGCAGATGCCGCCGCGCAGGCGGGGCTCGCCGCATCCGGGGCGGCCCAGGCCGCAGCCGAGGCGGCGCAGGCCGCTGCCGACCTGGCGCAGGCCACCGCCGAGGGCAATGTCGAAGCGATGGCCGCAGCGGAAGCGGCGCTCGCGGACGCCCAGGCCGCAGCCGACGAGGCGCTGTCGGAGGCGGCCGCCGCGCAGGCAGAGGCCGCTGCCGCGCAGGCGGAGGCCGATGAGGCACGGGCTGCTGCTGCCGCCGCGCAGGCGGAGGCCGAGGCGGCCCAGGCAGAGGCCGACCAGGCGCGGGCCGAGGCCGCGGAGGCGCAGGCCGCTGCCGAGGAGGCGCAGGCCGCTCCCCCCGCCGAGGCGGTCACGTTGGAGTTCTGGTCGTGGAACAACGAGGGCGC
The DNA here is from genome assembly GCA_021296415.1 of Acidimicrobiia bacterium. Taxonomy (GTDB): domain Bacteria; phylum Actinomycetota; class Acidimicrobiia; order Acidimicrobiales; family CATQHL01; genus VXNF01. The sequence goes on from JAGWAL010000036.1 coordinate 10,900, forward strand.
CTACCCGGTCGTCCACGAGGAGGCCGAGGCGCGCTTCGAGGCCGACTACCCGAATGTGGACGTCGTGCGCACTTACACGCCCTTCGCCGATTACATGACCAACCTGCGGGCGGCCATCGCCGCCGGCGAGCCACCCGATGTGGCGCAGGTGCCGTGGACCGGCGAGTACACCGACCTGGTCAACGGCGGCGCAATCGCCTCCCTGGCGGGTGATTTCACCACCGGCTTCCCCGCCTTCTTCCCGCCGATCGCGTCGATTGCCAGCGTGAACGGCGTGCCCTACGCCATCCCGCTCGACGACAACAAGGACATCTTCGCCGAGCTGGGCCTCGAAGTGCCCCGCTCGTCCGACGCCCTTAAGGAAGTGGCTGCGGCGCTCGACGAGGCCGGCTACTTCGGCGTGGCCGTGGGTACGAACGACGGGTGGGCCGCTGCCGACCTGTTCTTCGCACAGCTCGCCTACACCGATCCCACCAACACGCTCATCGTGCAGGCGGATGCCGGCGCGGCTGCCTGGGACGACCCGCAGTTCCTAGGCGCGGCGGAGAACCTGGCCGACCTCATCGACAACGGTGTGTTCGCGCCGGGCGCCAACTCCATGGTCTCCTTCGTGGGGGCGCTGGAGTTGTTCGTGGCGCAGCAGGCCGCCATGTTCTACCCGGTCGGCAACTTCATCACCGGCGGCATCGCCGCACAGGTGGAGGACAGCTTCGAGTGGGGCCTGTTCCCCTTCCCGTCGCCCGACGGCGGCGAGGGATTCGCCACCGGCGGCGTGGCCGA
>JAGWAL010000037.1:0-21105 GCA_021296415.1 Acidimicrobiia bacterium
ACACCGGCTCGGGCGGCGACACCGGCTCGGGCGGCGACACGCCGGCTACGGCGGGCGGCGCGGGCGCTGTCGTGGTCGGCGCGGCGGCCGTGGCAGGCGCCGCGTCGGCCGAAGCCGCCGCCTGCGGCTCCGGGGCGGGTCCGCCGCATCCCGCAGCCAGCAGAATGCACGATGCCAGCGCTGCGGTGCCGAGGCTGCGCCGAAGCGTCACGGTTAGCATTCTTGCAGCGGAAGGCGCCCGGTTCCTACGTCCGGAGGACAAGGGCGCCGCCTGCCGGGCTGCCACTGGAGAGCGAACGACAGAGAGAGGCGGCGCGACTGATGAGCGAGATCAGCACCGACCAACTCCGAAGCATGACGCGCGAACTGGTCGCCGATATGGGCGGCGACGCTGATATGGCGCAGTTCCGGAGCGAACAATTCGACCGGGGATTGGCGGTCGTCCAGTTCCCGCCCCGGCGCGGCGGGCTGGGGCTGGAGCCGGACGCGCAGGCCGTCGTCGACGACGAGCTGGCCTCGGGAGGGCGCCACTACCACAACCTGGCGGTCAACCCCATCGGCATCGGGATGGGCATGCCGACGGTGTTGGCCCATGGCACCGAGGAGATGAAAGACCGGCTGCTGCGACCTTGCTTCACCGGCGAGGAGATCTGGTGCCAGCTGTTCAGCGAACCCGGCGCCGGCTCGGACGTGGCCGGACTGGCAACCCGCGCCGTCCTCGACGGTGAGGAGTGGATCGTGAACGGCCAGAAGGTGTGGACGACCCTGGCGCACGTGTCCCGGTGGGGAATGCTGCTGGCCCGGACCGACCCCGAGCAACCCAAGCACAAGGGCATGACCTACTTCATGATGGACATGCGGGCGCCGGGTGTGGAGGTACGGCCGCTGTTCCAGATCACCGGCGAGGCCGAGTTCAACGAGGTGTTCATGACCGATGTGCGGATTCCCGACTCGATGCGGCTGGGCGCGCGGGGCACCGGCTGGGGAGGCGCCATCACGACGCTGATGAACGAGCGCGTGGCGCTCGGCGGCGGCGTACCCGCTAGGGGCTCGGGCAACATCGGAACGCTCATGAAGGAGTGGATCGGGCACGCGCCCCCAGCCGGAACCGCCGCCTACCACGTTGCCCGCGACAGAGTCACCCGGCTGTGGATCCGCGCCGAACTCGTCCGGCTCACCAACCTGCGCGCCCGCGAGTCCGCTTCGGCCGGCATACCCGGCCCGGAGGGATCGGTCGGGAAACTCCTGTCGGCGGAGTTGAACAAGGAGCTCCTCGAGTGCGCAGTCGACGTGACGGGCAGTCGCGGCATGGTGCACACCCACGGCTATGCCATGGTGCGGCCCGAACAGGCGGGGGGCTCGGGCACGTTCGACACCAGCCGCCTGTTCCTGCGGGCGCGCGCCAACTCCATCGAGGGCGGCACATCGGAGATCATGCGCAACATCCTCGGTGAGCGCGTGCTGGGGCTGCCCAAGGAGCCTCAGGTGGACCGGGACGTTCCCTGGAGCGACATCCCCCGGAACTGAGGAGGGCCGGACGGCTGTCCGGCCCTCACAATTCTCGACTTGTCACGCCCGGCGTGCGGGCGAGGTTTCAGCGGGTGGCGGTGCGCACACGCCGCCCGGCACCGATCGCCAGCAGACCGGCCAGCAGAATGCCGAAGCCGACCACCACGAACAGGGTGCTCTCGTGTCCGGTCACGGGTAGCTCTTCCTCGGCCGCGTCGTCCATGGGCTCTTCCTCGGCCGCGTCGTCCATGGGCTCTTCCTCGGCCGCGTCGTCCATTCCTCGGCCGCGTCGTCCATGGGCTCTTCCTCGGCCGCGTCGTCCATGGGCTCTTCCTCGGCCGCCGGCTCCTCGTCCATCGGCTCTTCCTCGGCCGCCGGCTCGGCGATGGCGAGGAGGGCCACGGTGGCGAACGCCTCGGGATCGGAGAGGGTGTCCGCGCTCAGCCACCCCGCCATGATCACGACGCCGCCGACGTCGATGTCGGCCTGCGTGATAGTGGTCGTCCACTCCGTCGTGAAGCTGCCGTCGTCCCACTCCACGGCGACCACCGCCGTCAGGAGATTCGGACACATGGCGGTGGCCTCGGGGGCGCTCGAGAGGGTCAGCGGCGCGGCCGGATCACCGGCGGCGCCGGGGCATTCGACGATGAAGAACGGAGCCGGCTCGGACCAGTTCGCCCCGGTGATCGTGAGGGTGACATCACCCTCCTCGGGGGGCACGCTGGCCGGATCGAGGGTGATGGAGGGAAGATGGCCGTCGGCCGCCGCCGGCGACGCCCACAGCATGCTGACCAGCGCCACGACGCCGGCAAGTACGAGCAGTCTCTTGATCTTCATCGTGCGCCTCTCCCGATACGACACTCCAACGGCACGCAATCATAGCGCGTGCGAAGTGCCTGGACCAAAGACCAGGCTACGTGGCTTGGGGGCAAAACTGGGGATTTCCACTGGACAAACAGGGGTAAATCCTCACAGCCGCAGCAGTTGCTTACCCTCGTTGGCACCGCTGAACAGGCGGAGGAAGGTGCGCGGGATGTTCTCGAACCCCTCCTGCATGTCGACCCGGTAGGCGATCTCCCCCGCCTCCACCCAGCGGCGCAGGTCGGCGCCGGCCTCGGGAACCCGATCCAGGAAGTCCCACAGCAGCAGCCCCCGGATGGATGCACGCCGCACGATCAACTGGAAGAGATTGCGCGGGCCGGGGCTCGCCTGCGCATCGTTGTAACCCGAGATCAGCCCGCACAGGGCGATCCGGGCGCCGATCGCCAGGTTGTCCAGCACGGCCTCGAGAGTGGTGCCCCCCACGTTCTCGAAGTAGACGTCCACGCCGTCGGGGCAGGCCTCGCGCAGGCGGCTGCGGACATCGCTGTTCTTGTAGTCGATCACCTCGTCGAGGCGTGCCTCGTCGAGCAGCCAGCGGCACTTCTCGGCGCCGCCGGCGATACCCACCACCCGGCAACCCTTGATGCGGGCTATCTGCGCGGCCACCGATCCGGTCGCCCCGGCAGCGCCGGACACCACGACCGTCTGGCCCGGCTGCGGCCGGCCGATGTCCAGCATCCCCACGTAGGCCGTCATGCCGGTGCTGCCGAGCGGGCCCAGCAGCATCTCGACGGGGACGTCGCCGGGTACCTGCCGGTAGCCGCGCCCGGCCACCTCCGACGACCAGTGACCGGTCACGTACTCGGACCAACTCAGCATCCCGAAGACCAGGTCACCGACCGCATAGGCAGGGTCGTTCGACGCCACCACCTCCGCCAGCCCGGGTGCACGCATCGGCGCGCCCAGCTCGACGGGGGCCACGTAGCTCTCGCGGTCGTCCATCCAACCGCGCATGGCGGGCTCGAAGGACACGTAACGCACCCGTCCCAGCACCTCCCCGGGTCCGATTCCGGGCACCGGCTGCTCCGCCAGCTCGAAGTCCGACTCCGACACCATTCCCACCGGGCGCCGCGCCAGCAGCCACTGCCGGTTGCGCGGCGCCGTCTCGCTCTGTCCTGCCATCTCCCGCTCCTGTTGGTCCGGTCCGGACGCCGTAACATGTCGCGGGCATCGAGGTGCCCGCTGCGACGCCGGATGATAGGGGAGGCACATGGCCGGGCTATGCGAGGGACGGGTTGCGGTCGTCACCGGGGCGGGTCGCGGCATCGGGCGCGAGCACGCCCTGATGCTCGCCTCCGAGGGTGCCAAGGTCGTGGTCAACGATCTGGGCGGCGACGCGGCCGGTGGCGGGACCGACATCACCCCCGCCCAGCAGGTCGCCGATGAAATCATCGCGGCGGGCGGCGAGGCGGTCGTCAACGGCGACGACGTGAGCGACTTCCATCAGGCCAAGGACATGGTCCATCAGGCAATCGACGCCTTCGGCGGCCTCGACATCCTCATCAACAACGCCGGCATCCTGCGGGACCGCATGGTCTTCTCCATGTCCGAGAGCGACTGGGACGCCGTGATGGCCGTCCACCTGAAGGGCGTGTTCGCGCCGACGCACCACGCCGCCGCCTGGTGGCGCCAGCAGGCCAAGTCGGGGCGGGCCCTCGACGCCCGGGTCATCAACACGTCGTCGCCGTCGGGCATCTACGGCAATGTCGGGCAATCCAACTACGGCGCCGCCAAGGCCGGCATCGCCGCCTTCACCGTGATCTGCGCCATGGAGTTGGCCCGGTACGGGGTCACGGTGAACTGTCTCGCCCCCAACGCCCTCACCCGGCTGACCATCCCGATCGTCGGCGAGGAGAACGCGCCGAAGCTGGCCGAGTCGTGGTCGCCGCGCTGGATCGCGCTCATCGCCACGTGGCTGGCGAGCCCCGAGGCCGCGGGGGTGACCGGGCGCGTCTTCCACGTGAGCGGCGACCAGCTGGGAATCGCCGAGGGGTGGCGCCTCGGCCCGATCACCACCCAACCCGACGATCCGGCGCAAATCGGCGACGTCGTCCGCTCGTTGATGGCCGACGCCCGGCTGAACGCCGACATGGGCGGTCTGGAGACCGAGGGGCCGGGCCGCCCCTCGAAGTCCATCTAGCCGGTCACCTGCGGCGGCGGGGTCGGGACCGCGGGACACCCCAGTGGAGCGGCGGGAGATGCGGGCGTGACGATCGCCGCAACGAGACGCCTCCACCGGCATGTCCTCAGGACCGCCGACCGCTGGGCCTCGCTGCGGGTCTACTGGCTGTGCCGCAACGTGGGGCTGCTGGCGAGCCTGTTCTACTTCCGGATCACGGTGCGCGGCAAGGAACACCTGCGGACACCGGGGCCTGCGATCCTCGCGCCCGTGCATCGTTCCAACCTGGACGTGCCGCTCATCGCCGGGCACTGCCCGCGGCGGTTGCGGTCGCTGGCCAAGGAGGCCATGTTCCGGGGTCCCGTGAGCCGCTGGTTCTCCGCCTCGATCGGCGCGTTTCCCGTGCAGCGCGATCAACCGGACCGGGTGGCACTCGAATCGGCCCAACGGCTCCTGGAGCGCGGCGAGATGGTGCTGGTCTTCCCCGAGGGGACGCGCGGCTCGGGTCCCACCATCGGTGACGTGCACAACGGCTGCTCGTTCCTGGCCACGGTGACCGGGGCGCCCGTCATTCCCATCGGGGTGGCCGGCACGGAGGAGGCCATGCCGCCGGGCGCCAGGATCGCCCGACCCCGCCGCGTGGTGGTCACCGTCGGTGAACCCATCGAGCCGGCGAAGATGGCCGCGGGACAGGGACGCCAGCGGCGGCGCGCCCTGTCCGACCACGTCCGGTCGGAGATGCAACGCCTCCTGGACGAGTCCCGCGAGACGCTCGCGTCGATCTCCGGCGCTGGTGGCCACCGAGCATCCGGCGCTGAGACCCCCATCCGGCGCTGAGACGCCCATCCGGCGCGGCAGATGGACGGCACGGGGCGGGCAATGGGACGGCGCCGGCGGGCGCGCCGTTGAAGTCGGCGACGGAAGCAGTTAGGTTAGGTACGCCTAACCACCGACGCAGGACCCCCGGATGATCGTCTGCCACTGTCTGGCCATCAACGACCGGCTCATCGAAGCGGTCGCCGAGGGGCAGCTGGTCACGGTCGAGGACGTGATCCAGCGCTGCGGAGCGGGAACCCGCTGCGGCGGGTGCCGCGAGTCCATCCAGCAGGTTCTCGACGAGGCGCGGCAACGCAACGAGACCCCTCTCTCGATCACAGCGTCCCGCTAGGCTGACCCGCATGCAAGGGTCGCCGAAGATCATCGAATTCCTCAACGAGGCGCTGACGTCGGAGTTGACGGCCATCAACCAGTACTTCGCGCACACCAAGATCTGCGAGAACTGGGGATACAACCGGTTGGCGGCCAAGTACCGCGCCGAGTCCGTCGAGGAGATGAACGACGCCGAGAAAATCATGGAGCGCATCCTGCTGCTCGAGGGGATGCCCAACATGCAGCGACTGAACAGCGTCCGCGTCGGCGAGACCGTTCCGGAGCAGCTGGCCGTGGATCGGGCGCTCGAGGAGCAGGCGGTCGCCATGTATCGCAGGGGCGTGGCACTGGCGCTGAGCGAAGGGGACCCCGGCACGAGGGAGTTGCTGGAACACCTCGTCGTGGGCGAGGAGGAGCACCTCGACTGGATCGAGACCCAGCAGTTGATCATCGGTGACATCGGGATCGAGCGGTACCTGCAGGCTCAACTCGGCGAGTGAGCTCCCGGCGCTGAGGCACGCCCGACCGTAGGCTCGCGGCATGGCCGTACGGGCTCCGTACCTCACCACCCGGCTGCAGGGATTCGGGGCCACGATCTTCGCCGAGATGTCGGCGCTGGCCGTCCGGACCGGCGCCATCAACCTCGGCCAGGGCTTCCCCGACACCGACGGGCCGCCGGAGGTCCTGCAGGCGGCGATCGACGCCATCGGCGGTGGGCGCAACCAGTACCCGCCAGGAATCGGGATTCCCGAGTTGCGCCACGCCGTGTCCGCGCATCAGAAGCGCTTCTACGACCTCGCCTACGACCCGGACACCGAGGTGCTCATCACCGCCGGCGCCACCGAGGCGATCGCCTCGGCCCTGATCTCCCTGTGCGAGATGGGCGACGAGGTGGTGTGCTTCGAGCCCTACTACGACAGCTACGCGGCCGGGATCGCCATGGCCGGTGCGGTGCGCCGTCCGGTGCTGCTGCGCGGCCCGGAGTCCTCCTACGTGCCCGAGGAGTTGGAGGCGGCGATCGGTCCCCGCACGCGGCTCATCCTGGTGAACTCGCCGCACAACCCCACCGGCAAGGTCTACAGCCGCTCCGAGCTGGAACACGTGGCCGAACTGGCCATCCGGCACGATCTGCTGGTCGTGACCGACGAGGTCTACGAGCACATCATCTTCGAGGGCGAGCACATACCCCTCGCCACGCTCCCGGGCATGCGCGAGCGCACAATCACCATCAGCTCGGGGGGCAAGACGTTCTCCACCACCGGGTGGAAGATCGGCTGGGTGTGCGCCACGCCGGAACTGGTGACGGCCGTGCGGACCTCGAAGCAGTTCCTCACCTACGTGAGCGGCGGCCCGTTCCAGTACGCCATCGCCGAAGGCCTCAACCTCGGCGACGACTACTACCGCTCGCTGGCGGGCGGCCTGCGCGACTGCCGCGACCACCTCTGCGCGGGGCTGGCCGACGCGGGATTCGATGTCTGGAACTCGCCCGGCACCTACTTCGTGACCACCCACATCGGCAGCATGGGCCACCGCGACGGGGTGGCGTTCTGCTGGTCCCTGCCGGAGCGCTGCGGCGTGGTGGCCGTGCCCAGCGTGGTCTTCTACGACAGCAAGGACGTCGGGCAGCCGCTGGTGCGCTTCGCCTGCTGCAAGCGGCCCGAGGTGATCGCCGAAGCCGCCGGGCGGCTGGCAACACTCCGTTCCGGCGGCCAGATGTGACAACCGGGGAGGTCGAACGGTGAAGGTCGCCGCGCTGCAGCACGACATCGTCTGGGAGGACCGCGACGCCAACTTCGGGCGGCTGGAGCCCATGATCGCCGGCGCGGCCGCGGCCGGGGCGCGGCTGGTGGTCCTCACCGAGATGTTCAGCTACGGGTTCTCCCTGGAGGCCGACCGGATCACCGAGACACCCGGCGGACCCAGCACGAGGTTCCTGCGCCAGACCGCGGCCGATCACGACATCTGGGTGTGCGGATCGATCCCGATCCTGGCGCCGGGCGACGCACGCCCCTGCAACCGCCTCGTCCTGGCCGGTCCCCGCGGCGAGTTGGGTAGCTACGCCAAGATGCATCCGTTCACCTACGGCAAGGAGCATCTGGTGTACGACGCCGGCGACAAGACGGTGACCGTGCAGGTGGACGACCTGCGGGTCAGCCTGTTCGTCTGCTACGACCTGCGCTTTGCCCCGGAGTTCTGGTCGGTGGCCCTCGAGACCGACCTGTACGTGGTGCCGGCGAACTGGCCCCGGCCGCGGCGCGCCCACTGGCAGGCGCTGCTCGTGGGTCGTGCGATCGAGAACCAGGCCTATGTCGTGGGCGTGAACCGCGTCGGGTCGGGCGGCGGGCTGGACTACGCCGGCGACAGCCGCATCGTGGATCCGCTGGGCGAGATCCTGGCCGGCGGCGCCGACACCGAGACCACGCTGATCGCCGAGTTGGACCGGGCGCGGGTCACGCAGACGCGCCAGCGCTTCCCGTTCCTGCAGGACCGCCTCTGAGCACGGGCTCCGCGGACTCCCACAGGCGACGCGCCTGCGCCTGGCGTCCCGGGCCGTCGGAAGGCAGAAGGTTGGCGCGATCAGCCGCCCGCCCAAGCGGCCACGACCTCGTCGGTCGACGAGATCGTGGCCACGAACGCCAACGAGTGGTCGATTGCGCTCTCCGCGTAGTCGGTGGGAATACCCGTCACCGCATCACGGGGAATCACCACGTCGTAGCCCCTGTTGACGGCGTCGAACGTGATCCCGGTGATGGCCCAATTCACCGCTATCCCGGCAGGGACGATGGTGCTCACCTTCTCGTTGCGCAGCAGAGAATCCAGCTCGCTGACCGGGAACGGGGAGACCCCGTGGTGGCGGGCGATCGTGAAGTCGGCGGGCTCGACACCGATCTCGTCGAGGACCTGGACCGCGGAACTGCCGGGATACAGCTTGACCGGGGAGTCGTCGACCAACCTGAACAGTTCCCGGTTGGTGTTGTCGCCCCAGCCGTCGGGGCGCTGATGGAAGACGCTGTGGATGACGCGCACGCCCGCTGCCCGGGCGGCGTGCACCAGCCGGGTCACCGCGTCGATACAGCCGGTGGAGCGGGCGATCTCGGCGAGGGCCGGCAGCCCGGATTCGGCCCCGATGATGCCGTTCTGGCATTCCTGCAGCACGACGGCCGTACGGGAGGGTTCGAGGAGTTCTGGGAGGGAGAGTGCCATGCCGCGCACTCTAACGAGTCGGCCGGGGGCGTGTCTCCGGCAGCGGGCGCGGCATGAGCCTCGCGCGGGCCAGACTTGAACCATGACAGATCCGGGTCGCGGCGTGGCCCCTGCATCGATCTACGAGCGGTTGGGCGGCGCCCCGTTCTTCGACGCCCTGGTGGCGCGCTTCTACGCCGGGGTTGCCGGAGACCCGGTGCTCCGACCGCTCTACCCCGAGGACATGACCGATGCCGAGGCCAACCTGCGCGACTTCCTCATGCAGTACTGGGGCGGGCCCGACGACTACAGCCGCCGGCGCGGTCATCCCATGCTCCGTGCCCGCCACCTGCCATTCAGCATCGGCCCGCGGGAACGAGATGCCTGGATGCGCCACATGGGCGCCGCGGTTCGCGCCTCCGGTGCCCCTGCCGACCTGGCGGCCGAACTGCTCGGCTACTTCGACCGCGCCGCCACGCACCTGGTGAACACCGAGCCACCGCGCCCGGGCCACCTGCCCATCGTCCCAACGCCGTCGCCCGCCGGCGGCAACCGCTGAAGCGGATCGGCAGATCGGGCATTCGCGCCGCGCCAGGGCCGGTGCGCGAGGAGGGACTTGAACCCTCACGTCCGTAACGGACACAGGAACCTGAATCCTGCGCGTCTGCCAAATTCCGCGGCAAGGTTACTCCCGGACACCCGCTGCGGCACTCCCGCGCGGCGCACCGCACCGGGTCGCCGGCGGTCGTACGTGCGGGGCGAGCCACTATGCGCGACGCCTACAATCGGCCGGATGCCCGGACGTCGAGCCCCGCGGGGCGAGGATCGCCCGCGCCACCCATCGCCGGCCGTTGCCGGATGACTCGGAGGGCCTTCCGGCTGGATGCCGACGCCCGCACCCACGTCGGGCGGCGGCGCCGGCGCAACGAGGATGCCTATCTCCTGACCGCTGACCTGGTCGCGGTCGCCGACGGGTTGGGGGGGCATCCCGGCGGCGACGTGGCCTCCGCCGCCGCGGTCGCGGCACTGCACGCCGCGGGGGCGGTGGCCGATCCCGAGAGCCTCCGGCATGCGTTCGCCGAGGCGCACCGGGCGGTGCATCAGCGCGCTGCCGAGGACCCGGGACTGACCGACATGTCCACCACGCTGTGCGCTCTGGCTCTGGACCCGGCCGGCCGTGTCGTGCTCGCGAACGTCGGGGACTCGCGCATCTACCGGTTCAGTTCGGACCGTCTGGAACAGGTCAGCTGGGATCACAACTGGGCGAACGAGTACCGGCGGATGGGGATGGACTCCTCGCTGGCCCGGCGCATGGGCGGGGCAGCGTCGCTGTCCCGCGTGGTCGGGGCGTTCCGCGAGCCGTGCGAGGTGGACACCTGGACATTCGACGCCGTCGCCGGCGACCGCTATCTCCTGGCCAGCGACGGTCTGACCGGGGAGCTGCCCGATCCCCTCATCGCGGACGTCCTCAGCGCCGTTCCTGCACCGGGCTCCGCCGCCAGCGAGTTGGTGGAGGCGGCCAACGAACGCGGCGGGAACGACAACATCACGGTGATCGTCGCCGACGTCGCCGAGCGTGTGCCGCGGAGGCGCGTGTGAGCCTCCGCTGCCCCGAGGCGGCAGATCCGCACTCGTAGACTTCCCGACGCGATGGCTTCTCAGAACCCTCCTGTGCTCGGCGGGCGCTACGAACTCCTGCGCCGCCTGGCCCAGGGGGGCATGGCAACCGTCTACCTGGCCCGGGATCGGCAGCTCGACCGGCACGTGGCCCTCAAGATGCTGCACCCGCAGTTCGCCGCGGATCCGACGTTCGCGGAGCGCCTGCGCCGCGAGGCTCACGCGGCTGCAGGGTTGAGCCACCCCAACATCGTCGGGGTCTACGACTGGGGACGCCAGGGCGAGCGCTATTTCATCGTCATGGAGTACGTCAGCGGTCACAGCCTCGCCGAGATCATCGCCGCACGCGGCGCCCTGGATCCGAAAGCGGCAGCCGCCGTGGCCTTCGAGGTGGCGGCGGCGCTGGCCTTCGCGCATCGCGACGGCATCGTGCACCGCGACGTCAAACCCCAGAACGTGCTGCTGAGCAGCGACGGGCACGTGAAGGTCACCGACTTCGGCATCGCCACCATGATGGGAGCCGGGTCCTCCGCCGGCCTGACCGAGACCGGCACCGTGGTCGGGACGGCTTCCTACCTGTCACCCGAGCAGGCCCGCGGCGAGCCGACCGACGCCCGCAGCGACCTGTACTCGCTCGGCGTCGTGCTCTACGAGATGCTGGCCGGCCGGCCCCCGTTCCGGGGCGACACGCCCGTTGCGGTCGCCTACCAGCACGTGCAGGACCCGCCGAGGGCGCTCAGCCGCCTCGGCGTGGACGTCCCCCGACCACTCGAGAACATCACGATGCGGCTGCTCGCCAAGGATCCCGAGGATCGCTACTCCCGGGCCGAGGACCTGCGTGAACACCTGCAGATCATGCGCGAGCGACTCGAGCAGGACGAGGCCGATCGAGGTGCCCCACCGCCGCGCCAACAGCCGGCTGCTCCACCGCCTCCGCCGCCGCTTCCGCCCCCGACACCCGGGCCCCTGCCTCCACCGCCGCCGGAGGCTCCGCCGCCACGACGGCGGGTGGCGCCCGGCCCGCCGCGGCAGCAGCCGCGCATCCCGGCGCCGGCAAGCCAGCGGCCCCCCAGACCGCAGGTGCACCGCGCCCCCCCGAGGGGGATCACCCAGTGGTGGACCGGGCGGATTCCCGCAGCGCGCCGGCCGCCCGGGTACGGCGAGCGACCCAGCGGTCACCGAGGTGGGAGCCGCGACATCTACAGCCGGCTGGAGCGGCAGCGCCGCTCCGGAATGTTCTACGTCGGGTTCGCGGTGCTGCTCGTCGTGCTCCTTGTCATGGTCATCGTGCTCGTGAACGTGCTGAATCCCGGCGAGGACGACACCGGTCCGGCCCCGCCGGCGACGATCGCCGTCCCGTCGGTGTTCCAACTGGACGAGGCGGTTGCCGTCCGCACGCTCGAGTCCGCTGGATTCGCCGTCATCACGGTGCGAGAACAGAACGCCGAGGTTCCCGCAGGCCACGTGTTCAACCAGCAGCCCCGTGCAGGGGCGAAGTTGGCTCCCGGCGCCACGATCACTCTCACGATCAGCGCGGGGGCATCGGCGGTCCCGGTGCCCAACGTGCTGGGCTGGCAGGCCATCGATGCCGAGCGGGCGCTGCGAACGGCGGGATTCGCCGTCAACCTGGTGCAGGTGGCGAGCGAGCGTCCCGCCGGCGAGGTCCTGCAGCAGGAGCCCGCCCCTCTCGTGCCCAATCAGGTCAGTGCGCCGGTGACCCTGAACATCTCCGCTGGTCCCGCCGCCATTCTGGTTCCGAACGTGGCGGGCATGGACGACGTCTCGGCGGCTGTGGCAATCGCCAACGCGGGACTCGAGGTGGTGCCCCAGTCGGAGCCCTCCGAGACCACCGCAGAGGGCCTGGTGACGCGCACGCAACCCCCGGCGGGCACCCAGGTGGCCGAGGGAAGCCAGATCTTCGTCTATGTCTCCTCCGGGCCCTCCGTCGTGCTGATGCCCGACCTGACGGGCCTCGACCGCACCACGGCGCTCATCCAACTCGACACCTTGGGAATGACTGCCAACATCGTGGCCGTGGCGCCGCTTCCCGACGAGGTCCCCGGCCTGATCGTGTCGCAGGAGCCCGCGGCCGGGACACCGGTCACCCCCGGTTCAATCCTCACCCTCTTCGTGACCGGCGAACCCGGCTCCGGCGACGACGGGCCGGGCGATGCGGAACCCGGCGAGAGCGGCGACGTCACCGACGCCGGTCCGCTCGACGTCCCGAACCTCGAGGCCAGGACCGATCCGGCCGGCCTGCCCGGGCGGCCGGCACCGGAGGGCTAGCCGGCCCGCCGGCGCGGCGCGCCCGCCAGTTCCAGGAAGTTCGCCAGAATGGCGTGGCCGTCCACCGTCATCTGCGACTCCGGATGGAACTGCAGCCCCTCCAACGCCAGGGAGCGATGGCGCAGGCCCATGATGACGCCGTCGGCGGTCGTGGCGGTCACCTCCAGGCTGTCGGGGACGGACGAGGGTTCCACCACCAGCGAGTGGTAGCGGGTGGCCCTCAGCGGGTTGGCGACTCCCTGCAGGACACCGGCACCATCGTGGCGAAACTCCGAGACCTTGCCGTGCATCACGGCAGGAGCGCGGACGATGCTGCCACCGAAGACGTGGGCGATGCACTGGTGACCCAGACACACGCCGAGGATCGGGCAGCGACCCGCCAACTCCTCGATGGCCGCGCAGCAGATCCCGGAGCTCTCCGGACGCCCGGGCCCCGGGCTCACGAGCAACGCGTCCGGCCGGAGTCCGACCGCTTCGCGCACGGTGATCTCATCGTTGCGCGCCACGGTCGTCTCCGCACCCAGCTCGCGCAGGTACTGCACCAGGATGTAGACGAACGAGTCGTAGTTGTCGAGAACCAGCACCCGGCGTCCCACGGGTGTTGAGGGTATCGGGCGCCTATCCTGCGGGCATGGCGAATCCTCCAAAGCGCAAGGTCACCGGCGGCAGGGTGACCCCGAAGGGGACACGGCCCGTCGGGGAGCAGTTTCTGCCCCCCGAGGCCAAGGTGAGTCCCATCTGGGTCCCGATTCTGCTGTTCACGCTGCTCGGAGCGGGAACGGTGCTCATCATCATCAACTACCTGGGGTGGATCCCCGGCGGTACGAGCAACTGGTGGCTTCTGGGAGGTCTGGGACTCATCCTCGGAGGTGTCATCACCGCGACCCAGCTGCACTGACGCCGGCGCAGGTGCCGCCCCGGCGGCGCAGCCCCCGGTTTCGACCGTCGATCCGCCCGGGGGATTGAACAAACTACACATGAGTATTTCCCCCTAGCTTGTCCACAGCCTGTGGGAAATGCTGGTGAACGGCCCCGTCAATCCTCGATGGGCGCCAGGATCGACATCTCCTCCCCACAGTGGCGCGGCGGCTCCGGGTCTTCGGCAGGCGCGATCGTCATGCGGACCTCGGCACCGCACAACGTGCACCGGTAGGTGAGCCGCACCTTCCGCAACTCGCCGGGGGGTGGCGGTTCGGGCTGGGGCTGCGAGAGGATCCGCAGCGCGGCGATACCCAGCCACAGGATCAGCAGGCCGGCCAGCACCGCGGCGACCGTCTTGAACGCCGTTGTCAGCGCGCCGGCCAGGACGATCACGCCGCACACGTCGCCCGGCAACGCGACGGCGAGAGTCATGCCCCCAACAGTACGGCCACTCCGTGGCCGTCGGTGGCGTCGCAGGCCGCCGCTCCGTAGCCACCTCCCGGCAGGCCGGCCAGTGCCCGCACCAGCCGCGCCACGAGACCGAGGCCGGTCGCTCCCTGCGGATGCCCAAGCGCCAGGGAGCCCCCGTCGGGATTCACGAGTTCAGCCAGGTCGGCCCGGGCCAGTTCCCAGTGCACGACGCTGGTGGCGAACAGCTCCGCCAACTCCACCCTGCTGATGTCGCGGTCCTGTAGGCCGGCGGCTGCCAGCACTCGGGCGGTGGCCTCCGGTGACGCCCCGCAACCGGCGCGCGGATCACCGCCGACCGCCGCGGTTGCGCACACTCGGGCCACGGGCTCGGCGCCCCAGCGGCGCGCCACCGCCGGCGAGGCCACGACGGCTGCGGCAGCGCCATCGGCCATCGGGGCCACGGTGGAAGCGGTCAGCAGACCGTCGTGGCTGTAGGTGCCCGTGGAGCCCGGGGCATCTGCGGGCCGTCCCCCGGCCACGCTCGCAACGACCAACTCGTCGGCGGGCGCGGCGTCGGGCGCGGCTCGGTCCGTCACGGGCAGGATCTCCGCGGCGAAGCGGCCCGTGGCCTGAGCCCGCTGGGATCGGCTGAGGCTCCGGAGCGCCACCGCCTCGAGACGCTCCCTATCCACGCCGTGGCGGGTTGCCCACCCCTCGGCAGCCGGGCCCGGGGGCAGGGGCGCTCGCTCGCCCAGCGGCGCGGCGGGCAGACCGAACCCCCGGTGGGTCATGTCGGCGCCGGCGGGCACCGTGCTCATCGACTCCACCCCACCCACCAGCACCATCCCGCAGCGGCCCGAGCGCACCGCATCGACGGCACGAACGAGTGCCACGAGCGACGACGTGTCCTGCGTGCTGACCACCGTGGCGGGCATGACTGGCAGGCGGGTACAGGCCCGCACCGCCTGACCGGCCAGATTGGCGGCTTGCGCGCCCACGGGAGTGGCGCAGCCCACCAGTACTTCATCGATCTCGCCGGGATCGGCCTCAGCCCGCTCCAGGGTGGCCTCGAAGGCGGCGGCGAGGAGGTCCGTCGGGTGCCAGGAAGCCAGGCGGCCGTGCCGGGCACCGAAGGCGCTGCGGCCCGCGGCGAGGATCAGCGCGTCGTGCACGCCGGCAGGTCGGGGCGGGCCCGATGGGGCCGAACCTGGTGCCGCAGTAGGCTCATCGGCTGCACGCGACGCGGTGCCGGCGCCCGCAAGCGCCCGTGCACGCAGTGTCCGCCGAGGTTGGACGGGAGGGCCGTGGAAGAGGTCGATTGGGCACTGCTGCTCTTGCGGGTCGTGGTCGGCTTGACGCTAGCCGCCCACGGGTACAACAAGTTCTTCGGCGGCGGGCGCATCGCCGGCACCGCCCGCTGGTTCGAGAGCATCGGCATGCGCCCCGGGCGGCGGCACGCGGTCCTGGCCGCGGCCGGCGAGGTCGCCGCCGGGCTGGCGCTCGGCGCCGGACTGCTCACGACCCCTGCCGCGGCGGGATTCGTGGGGCTCATGGCCGTCGCCGTGTGGGTGGCGCACCGGGGCAAGGGCTTCTTCGTGATGTCCGACGGTTGGGAGTACACGGCCGTCCTGGCCACGGTGGCGGTGGCTGTCGCCATTGTGGGCCCGGGGGAACTCTCGCTGGACAGCGTCGCCGGCATCGACGACGTGCTGGACGGCTGGGTGGGGCTCGTCGTGAGCCTCGGGGGCGGGCTCCTCGCCGCCGCCGGACTGCTGGTGGCGTTCTACCGCCCGCCTCCGGCTGACGCCTGAGCCGCCAGAGCCGCGCCCGCCACCCACCCGCACCCCGGCCGACTCACCCCCGACACGATGGCGATCCTCCTGGGCGTGCTCGTGGCCGTGAGCATCGGCTCCGCGGACTTCCTCAGCGGCATCGCGGCACGTCGCATGCGCACGTCGGTGGTCGTGGCGCTGTCACAGTTCTGGGGCCTCGCCCCCCTGGGGATCTACGTGGCCGTCACCGACCGGTCCCTCCCGCCGGTCTGGGATCACGTGCTGGGAATCTTCGCCGGTCTGGGGCTCGTAGCGGGCATCTGCTGCCTGGTGCGGGGTCTTGCGGTCGGGCGCATGTCGGTGGTGGCGCCGGCGACCGCGGCGCTCGGCGCGGCCGTGGGAGTCGCCTACGGATTCCTCAGCGGCGAGCGACCGGGATTGATCGCGGTGATCGGCGTGGTGCTGGCCATAGCGGCCGTCGTGCTGATCGCCCAGGTCGCCGAGCATCACGAGACGGACGTGGGTGCCCCGCCGGCTCACGCCCGCCGGACCGTCGCCAGCCGTGCCCAGGAGATGGTTCTGGCCACCGGAGCCGGGCTGACGCTGGGCGGCACGCAAGTGTTCTTCGCCGCGGCGAGCGACGACGCCGGGATGTGGCCGGTCGTCTCGGGGCGCCTGACGGCAGGCATCCTGGCCGGTGCCTTCGTCCTGTGGCGGTTCCGGATCGATGGACGCCCTGCCCGGCTCGCCGCCGGCGACGTCCGCCTCCTGGCGGGCTACGCCCTGCTGGACACGCTGGGCACCTGCCTGCTGATCGAGGCGTTCCGCCAGGGACTCGTGAGCCTCGTGGCTCCGGTGGCCGCGCTCTTCCCGGCGGCGACCGTCCTGTGGGCACGGCTGATCCTGGACGACCGCATGAACCGCGGCCAGCTCGTGGGGTTCGGCGTCGCCGCCGCCGGGCTGGTTCTCATCGGTCTGGACTGAGCGCGTCCGGGCGCCGCGCCCGGTGGTGAGTAGTCTCGCCCGATGCGCCGTCGGTCGACCCCGCAGGACGGGTGAGTATTGGAGGTTCTCCTCGGGCTGGCGGTGGCGGTGAGCATGGGGGTCTCCGACGTGATCGGCGGCCTGGCCGGGCGGCGGGCGGGTCCGCTGCGAACCACGACCGGCGTCCACGTCACCGGCGCGGCGATCGTCGGCCTGTACCTGCTGGCGACGATGCAACACCCCGGCGGTGTCCGGGAGACACTCCTGGCGGCTGCCGGTGGCCTGGTGATGGCGGCCGCCGCGATCTGCTTCTACATGGGTCTGTCCTGGGGCCGGGTGACGGTCATGTCGCCGGTCACCTTCGCCGCCGTGGCGGTGTTGACGTTCATGAGCGGGTTGCTCCGCGGCGAGCGCCCCTCGGGGCTCGCCCTGTCCGGCGTGGCCCTGATCTTCGTGGCGGTCGTGCTGGTCTCGCGCCCGGTGCGGGAGCCCGCGCGACCCCCCGGAGAGGCAGGCGCTCGCCGCCGGCTGGGACTCGGCGGCGAGGTGGTCCTCTCGGTCTGTGCGGGCGGCGGCTTCGTCGTCTTCCAGATCCTGCTGCTCGAGATCGGAGTCGCCGACGGGCCGGCGCCGCTCCTCGTCGTGCGCGGTGTCGGCGGCATCCTGGGGCTGGCCGCGCTCGCCGTGCTCCGGGGGCGAGGTCGCGGCGAGAGCACCGGGCCACCGCGGCAGAAGGCACTCGTACCGATAGTCGTCGCCGGAGCACTGCTGATCCTGGGGCACTCGATGCTGATCGAAGCCCTGCACCGCGGATTCCTCTCCATCGTGGGGCCGATCACGTCGCTGACACCGGCCTTCACCGTGCTCGGCGCATGGCTGTTCCTGCGTGAGCACGTCAGCCGTACCCAGCTGGCCGGCATGGTCATCACCATCGCCGGGCTGGCGTTGCTGGCCCTCGGCTAGCGCGGTCTCCCGGAGTTCGCACCGCCGCGGGCCATCCGTCGACGTGCACGGCGCCGGCGCGCCGGCGCACCGGCGCCACACCCGTGCCCGCTGCGGCCGGTCAGGCGACGATGAGGGTGCCCAGGTAGGCGGCCGCCACGCCGGTGACCAGCGATGCAGCGGCGTAGCCGAGAGCCCGCCGCCGGCTGCGCCGCCACAACTCGACCGTCTCGACCGCCAGGGTCGAGAACGTCGTGAGCGAGCCGAGGGCACCGCTCGCCAGGATCACCGCCGCCGTCTCCCCGGCGCCGGCGAGCAGCCCGAGGACGAACGATCCGGCGAGGTTCACCGCCAGCGTGCCGTAGGGGAACGCCTCGCGGTTGAGTCGCGCCGACGCCGCCACCCGCAGGAGGGTGGCGACCCCGGCGGCGGCCAGGAATCCGACGGCGGTCACGTGGGCCCCCGGTGGAGCGATCGGCGGAACCGTCGCCGCAGCAATCCCGCCGCGACGGCCGCGGCGATCGCCGCGCCGAGCGACACGGCGGCATACAGCACCCCCGCGCCGGGCCGGCCGGACCGGAAGTGCTCTGCCACGATCAGGCCGAACGCCGAGAAGGTGGTGAAGCTGCCGCAGAAACCCGCTCCGGCGATCCGACCGAACGCGCTGCGATCGGCCTCGGCCGCCACCAGCCAACCGAGCACCGCGCTGCCGGCCACATTCACCATCAGCGTCGCCCACGACACCGAGCCGCCGGGCCAGAGGTCGTGCAGCCACCAGCGCGCCGCGGCCCCGGCCATCCCGCCGAGGGCGATCGCAGGAGCCGCCCGGAGGTGCATCGGCACCGAACGTAGCGCCGCGGGGCACTAGCCTCGCCGGATGCCCATCCCCACCCGCGTGCAGCCGCGCTGAATGGAAGTCCTGCTGGGCGTCGGGGTGGCCGCCGGCTTCGGATTCTCGGACTTCATCGGCGGCATGACGGGCCGGCGCACCGGTCCGCTGCGAACCATCACCGGCGTTCAGCTCGCAGGAGCCGCCATCATGGGCATCTACCTGCTGGCGGCGTCGGAACCGCTCGGGGGGGTTCGCGAGATGGTCCTCGCGGCGATCGCCGGGACGTCACTGGTCTTCGGCGGCGGATCCATGTACGCGGGACTCACGTGGGGTCGTATGTCCGTTTTGGCGCCGGTGGCCGCCACGGCAGTGGCGGTGATCACGTTCGCGGTGGGCCTGGTGCGTGGCGAGCGTCCCTCGACGCTCGCCCTGGCCGGCGTGCTGCTGGCGATCGTGGCGGTGGTGCTCATCTCACGCCCGCCGCAAGCTGTCGACGTACCGCTGGCGCAGAGGGATTCCCGGCGGCGGGTCGGGCTCGGCGGCGAGCTGGCGCTGGCGGTCGCCGCCGGGGCGGGTTTCGCCGGCTTCCAGACCACTCTCGGTGAGATCGGCGACACGGCGGGCCTTGCGCCCCTGCTCGTGGTGCGAGGCGTCGGCGGGGCGCTCAGCCTGGCGGTCCTGCTGGTGGTCTGGCAACGATCGGGTGCCCCCCGCCTCCGGGTTCCCCGGCGCAGCACCTTCGTGCCGGTGATCGTGGCCGGGTTCCTGGTGCTCGTGGCGCACGCGCTGCTCATCGAGGCTCTCTCGCTGGGCCTCCTGTCGGTCGTCGGCCCGATCACCTCGCTGTCGCCCGCCTTCACGGTGATCCCGGCGCGCATCTTCCTCCACGAGCACATCAGCCGCATGCAGATCCTCGGCATGGTCCTGGCGGCGGTGGGACTGGTGCTCGCGGCGCTGGGCTAGCGCGACCGCGCCGGGTGCCGCGGCCTGCGCGGCCACCACCGAAGGCCGTCCCGGCGACGCACTAGTCTTGCCCGATGTTTTGCGCGGCCGTCCCTCGGGACGTCTGAGCATGGACGTCCTCCTGGGCATCGGCGTCGCCGCAGGCCTGGGGCTCGCCGACTTCTTCGGCGGGATGTCCGGAAGGCGCACCGGGCCGATCCGCACCATCACCGGCGTCCAGGTCGTCGGCGCGGTGATCATCGGCAGCTACGTACTGGCCACGCGGCACACGCTCGGCGACACCCGCACGATGCTCCTGGCCGTGCTGGCCGGCGGGGCGCTCACCCTCGGCATCGGCTTCATGTACACGGGCTTCACATGGGGCCGCATGGGGGTGGTTGCTCCGGTGACCGCGGCGTTGATCGCGGTCCTCACCTTCGGGGTGGGTCTGGTGCGCGGCGAGCGCCCGTCCGCGCTGGCTCTGGCCGGTGTCGGATTGGCGATCGTCGCCGTGGTCCTCATCTCGCGGCCGCCGCAGGCGGAGGACGCACCCGCCGGGGGCAGCGAGACCGGGAAACGGTTCGGGCTGGGCGCCGAGTTGGGGCTGTCGCTGGCCGCCGGAGCGTCATTGGCGACCTTCCAGTCGACGATCGGGGAGATCGGCGACGCCGCGGGGCTGGCACCCCTGCTGGTCGTGCGCGCCGCCGCCATCGCCCTCAGCCTGCTGGCCCTGGGCGTGGTCTGGCGACGAGCCGGTTTCCCCCGCCTCCGGGTGCCCCGGCGCAGCACCCTCGTGCCGGTGGTTGCGAGCGGGTTCCTGCTGCTGGTGGCGCATGCCCTGCTGCTGGAGGCCCTCTCGCTGGGCCTGCTGTCCATCGTCGGCCCGATCACGGCGCTGTCGCCCGCCTTCACGGTGATCCCGGCGTGGCTCTTCCTGCACGAGCACATAAGCCGCGTGCAGGCGACCGCTGGCCTGGTGCTCGTGGCACTCGGCTGAGATCCTCGCCGGACGCTGATTGCCGGAGCCGGCCGCCGCTGCCGGACCTGATTTGCCGGGACAGTGGTTCTGTCACGCCGCGGCCTACCGTACGGGTCGTGCAGCTGCCGGTCGTGCCGCCCGTGGTCCCGATGCTGGCGCGGGCGATCGAGTCGCTCCCAGAGGCGCCGGCGGGGGACTTCTGGTTCGAGCCCAAGTGGGACGGCTTCCGTGCCGTCGTGTTCCGGGACGGCGCCGAGGTGCAGATAGGGAGCCGGAACGAGCGACCACTCACGCGCTACTTCCCCGAACTGCCGGGACCGTTGCGGGCACGGCTGCCGCAGCGTTGCGTGCTCGACGGCGAGTTGGTGGTCGTCGGCAGCGGCGGTGGCCTGGACTTCGACGCGCTCAGCGCTCGCATCCACCCCGCGCCCAGCCGGATCGCCCGCCTGTCGCGGGAGACACCGGCACGGTTCGTCGCCTTCGACATCCTGGCGCTGGGCGATCGCGACCTCACCGGCCGGCCGTTCGCCGAGCGGCGCAAGCTCCTCGCCGAGACGGCGGCCGGCTTCGCTCCGCC
>JAGWAL010000037.1:21156-21614 GCA_021296415.1 Acidimicrobiia bacterium
GGGCTGGACGGGATCATCGCCAAGCCGGCGGCGGACCCCTACCTGGCCGGCCGGCGGGCGCAGTTCAAGATCAAGCACCGCCACACCGCAGACTGCGTTGTTGCCGGCTACCGCCTGCACCGCAGCGGTGCGGGCGTGGGCTCGCTGCTGCTGGGACTGCACGACGCCCACGGCACACTGCACTACGTCGGCGCCGCATCGGGGTTCACGGCACAAGGGCGGGACGAACTGCTGGAGAAGCTGGCAGCCCATCGCAGCGGTGATCCGGCGGAGCACCCGTGGCTGCGCGACGGGGCCGCGGGACGCCTACCCGGTGCGCCGAACCGCTGGCGCACCGGGGCGCAGGCCTGGGTGCCGCTGGCCGGCGCGCCGGTTGCCGAAGTGGCCTACGACGCGGTCCTGTCGGGGAGGTTCCGACACAGCACGCGCCTGCTGCGCTGGCGGCCCGATCGATCATC
>JAGWAL010000037.1:21723-25002 GCA_021296415.1 Acidimicrobiia bacterium
CTGCCGGGTTGCGAAGTTCCACCGGAGCCGGGCAACCGCCCGCTAGACAGCACATAGTGCATCAGGACCCCCAGCCCGGCGGCGCTCCCGCGCACGACCCGCGCCGGCGGCGGTGGCTGCTGCTCGCCGGCATCGCCCTCGCCGGCGTCGTGATCGTCATTGCCCTCGTCCGCATCGGCGACGGCGGCGACGCGGAACCGGACGCCTCGACCGGGGACACCGTCGAGGCGCCGGACGATCGGGGCGCCGGCGCTGACGACGGCTCCGACCGCGCGACCGCGGAATCCCCGACGACCACGACCGAACCACCCCCACCACCGGTGGCCCTGCTCACACCGACGGGGATCCCGGTCATGGTCATCGAGCCCACCGCGGCGGGTTACCTCGTCCTGACACCGTGCGGCAATACCGTCGAGATCTCCGGCGGTGAGCCCATCGGACCGGTGCGTGTGGTGATCGATCCCGGCCACGGCGGCCCCGTCGAGACCGGCACGGTCGGTCCCAACGGCCTCATCGAGCGGGACCTGAACCTGGTGCTCTCCGACGCCGTCCTGGCGGAACTCGAGGCACGGGGCATCAGTGCGGCGACAACCCGCACCGACGACTACATGGTCCAACTGGGGGTTCGGGTGGAGCTCGCCGACGCTCTGGAGAGCGAGGCGCTGGTGTCGATCCACCACAACGGACCGACGTGGGATCTGCAGGACACGCCGGGGACCGAGGTCTACGTGCAGTCGGAGTCGCCCACCGAGGCGCGGGCCGCGTCCGTCAGACTCGGCGGGCTCCTGTACGAGGAGATCACCAAGGCCCTCGGCACCTTCGAGGACGTGCAGTGGAGTGGGCTCCCGGACGGCGGCGTGAAGCGCGTCCTCCTCTCCGACGGGACCGACACCTACGCGCTCGTGCGGCACCCGGACACGCCGTCGGCACTCGTGGAGTACGGCTATCTCACCAACGCCTCCGAGGCCGAACTCTTCGCCACCGACGAGTACATCGCCGTGGCCGCCGTGGCCACGGCCGACGCCATCGAGGCCTACCTGGAGACCGACCGTCCCGGGACCGGTTTCGTGGAGGAGCCGCGCTATTACAACCCGACCGGCCTTGTCATCGAATGCGTCGATCCGACTCTCGAGCCCGAGCCCGAGGTGCCCGGCGAGCCGTGGGATGAGGAGGCGGACGGGTCGGAGGAGGCACCCGACGGCGACACCGGGGACGCGCCGGACGGCGGCGGCCCGGCGGGCTCGACGGAGGGTGAGACGGGTGGGTCGCCGGAGGCGGAACCGTGAGGCGAAACGGGGGGATCCACTCCGGACGGTGAGGGAACGGACCAGTCCGTCGGCGACCGCGCCCCGCTGCTAGCGCGGGCGCGGGTGGTGCGGCGGCCAGGGGGCATCGGCCACACCCGCGGACGCATCTCGCCCGGCCAGGTCCAGCAGGGGCGCCAGCGAGCCGGCCCGATCCTCCAGCGCGGCCTCGATGTCCCCGGCGGTCGCCCAGCGCCCCGCCATGGTGGCGATCGTGAAGTCGCCGGGCTCGGCGCCGGCCACCTCCTCCCAGCGCAGCGGCGCCGCCACACGCCCCTCGGGACCGGGGCGCACCGAATAGGCCGAGGCAAGCGTCCGGTCGCGGGCGTTCTGGTTGTAGTCCACGAAGACCCGCCGGCCGCGGTCCTGCTTGCGCCAGGCGCTGGTGATGAGATCCGGCGCCCGGCGCCCGGCGGCGCGAGCCAGCGCCAGGGCGGCGTCGCGCACCTCGGTGAATCCGGCCGTCGGCACGATGCGCACCACGATGTGCATCCCCCGACCCCCCGAGGTGCGGGGCCAGCCGACCAACCCGAACTCATCCAGCAGCTCGCGTACCAGGAACGTCGCCCGCCGGACCGCCTCGAAGGTCAGACCGGGCGCGGGGTCCAGATCGACGCGCAACTCGTCGGGTCGGTGCGGCTCGAACCGGCGCACCGCCCACGGGTGCAACTCCAGGCAGCCCAGGTTGACGGCCCAGATGACGTGCGCCAGATCCGTCGGGCAGAGCTCGGTCGCGGTGCGCCCCGACGGGAAGGCAACGACGGCGGTCTGCAGCCAGTCCGGACGCCGCTCGGGAACCCGCTTCTGGTAGAAGCTCTTGCCCTCGGCACCGTCGGGGAAGCGATGCAGCACGGTGGGCCGGCACCAGACGCCCCGCAGCACACCCGGCCCCACGGTCAGGTAGTGCCGGACCAGATCCAGCTTGGTCTCACCGCGGGCGGAGAAAAAGACCTTGCCCGGGTTGGAGACCCGCACCTCGCGACCGTCCACGTCGACGGTCGTGAAGTCGGCGGCCATCGTCGGGGCGGGAAGCGGTGTCGCTCAGCCGCCGGCGCGGCGCCCCGCCGCGAGCGCGGCGGCGCGCGCCGCCGTGGGCTCGGCATCGATGCGGGCACACAACTCGGCGAAGCCCGGGCGCGGCGCCCGCCATGCCAGGGTGTCCACGGCGCCGGCGGCTCCGGGATCCCGGCTGTCGAGAACCCCGGGCACATCTGTCACGAGGGTTGCCAGCCGCCGGTACAGGTAGGCCTCGTCGCGGCCGGCCGCCAGCGTCGCCGCCAGTGACACCGCCCCCCGCACCGCCACGTCCCACTGGCCGGAGGCATCGGGGATGTCTTCGATGTGCCGGTAGCGGGCCAGGACCGCGGCCGTCGACTTCGCCCCCCAACCCGCCAGTCCCGGGAACCCGTCGGCGCTGTCGCCCACCAGGGCCAGGTAGTCGGGGATCGACTCGGGTGCCACGCCGAAGCGCTCCACGACGCCGGCCCTGTCGGTGATCCGGCCAGCCCGGCGGTCGAACTGCACGACGCGGCCGTCGTCGCTGACGCACTGGGCGAGGTCCTTGTCGGGCGTGCAGATCATGATCCGGTCCACCGCGGGATCGGTGGCGGCCCGGGCGGCGGCCGTGGCCATGGCGTCGTCGGCTTCGTATTCGATCATCGCCCAGACGGTGAATCCGGCCGCGGCGGCGACCTCCTCCAGCAGGGGGAACTGCGCCAAGAGGTTCGGATCCACACCCTCGCCGCTCTTGTAGCCGGGGTACATCTCATTGCGGAACGACGGGATGGTGTGATCAGTGGCGACGCCGACGTGGGTCGCGCCGTCGGCCACGAGCCGCAGCAGGCCGTTCACGACCGCCCGGGTGGCCGCCACCTCCTGCCCGGCTGCGGTGCGATGCGACGGGCGGGCGAAGAACTGCCTGAACAGCTCATACGTCCCGTCGATGAGGTGTACCTGCACCGTGACCCCGGCGCCG
>JAGWAL010000037.1:25038-35988 GCA_021296415.1 Acidimicrobiia bacterium
GGGTGCACGAAGGCGACGGTGGTGCCGCGCGAGCCGGGGCGCGGCTCGTGATCCACCGGCCTGGCGCCGGCGGCGACCATGGCGGCCAGCGCCGCGGCGCAGTCGGCCACCCGGTAGCCGACGTGGTGCAACCCCTCGCCCCGGCGTTCGACGAACCGAGCGACCGGTGACTCGGGTCGGGTCGGTGCGATGAGCTGGATATAGGAGTCGGCCACCGCCAGCAGGGCCTCCTCCACACCGTCGCTCTCGACCACCTCCCGGTGGGCCACGGTGGCGCCGAACGCCCGCCGGTGATAGTCCACGGCGGCGTCGAGGTCGCGCACGGCGATGGCCACGTGGTCGATCTCCGTGAGCAGCACGACTCCATGATGCCCGCTGCGGTCGGGTCGCCCAAACGCGTGGCTCCGGGCTGCTGGGCCCGATGGCACGCCGCTAGCGTGGGCCGGCACAGCACCAGCCACCCGCCCGGGAGGTCGAGATGAGTCCAGCGTTGATCCTGGGAGGCGCCCGCACGCCGATCGGCAGGTTCTCGGGCGCGCTCTCGTCCTTCGCTGCCACCGATCTCGGAGGGTTCGCCATCAGCGCCGCCCTCGCAGAGACGGGCGTGCCGGCCGAGGCGGTCGACTACGTCTTCATGGGTCAGGTTCTGCTGGCCGGCGAGGGGCAGGCGCCGGCACGCGCCGCCGCAACCAAGGCGGGCGTCCCCCTGACCGCACCCGCGGCCACGGTGAACAAGGTCTGCCTCTCGGGGCTGAACGCGGTCTATCTCGCAGGGCGGATGATCGCCGCCGGCGACGCCGACGTGGTGGTGGCCGGCGGGATGGAGTCGATGAGCGGAGCGCCCTACCTGGCGCCGGGAGCGCGCTCCGGCCTGCGGGCCGGCGACGCCACGCTCGTGGACTCGATGATGCACGACGGCCTGACGTGCGCCATCGAGGGCCGTTCGATGGGCCTCAGCACCGAGCACCACCTGGCGAAGTGGGGAGGCATGAGCCGCGAGAGTCAGGACGCCTTCGCAGCGGCCTCCCACGAGCGGGCGGCGCGCGCCACCAAGGACGGTCTCCTCGAGAGCGAGATCGTTGCCGTCGAGGTTCCCCAGCGGCGCGGCGAGCCCATGGTGGTGACGCAGGACGAGGGCATCCGGCCCGACGCCGACGCCGAGTCACTGGGCCGCCTGCGGCCGGCCTTCGATGCGCAGGGCACGGTGACCCCCGGGAACGCCTCGCAGATCTCCGACGGCGCCTCGGCCATGGTCCTGGCGTCCGCCGAGGCCGCCGAACGGCTCGGCGCGACACCCCTCGGTGAGATCGTGGCCTACGGCCAGGTGGCCGGGCCGGACACGTCGCTGCTGACCCAGCCCGCAGCGGCCATCGGCAAGGCTCTGGCACGCGCCGGAGCCGACCTCGGTGACGTCGAGCTGTTCGAGATCAACGAGGCGTTCGCCGCCGTGGTGCTGGCGAGCATGGCCGAGCTGGGCGTGCCGCACGACGTCGTCAATGTGAACGGCGGGGCGGTGGCCCTCGGCCACCCCATCGGCGCCTCGGGCAACCGTGTCCTCCTCACGCTGCTCCACGAGCTCCGGCGCCGGGGCGGGGGGCTCGGCGCGGCCGCCCTCTGTGGTGGCGGCGGTCAGGGCGATGCCGCCCTGGTGAGGGTCCTACCGGCTCCGCAATGAGCACGTTACAGGTGTCACAATCTCACAACCCGCTCTGAACAGGAGAAACAGGTTCTCTGTCGGTGCAGTTGACACCGGTACGTGAAGTCTGTAACATAACCGTCGTGGTTCTCATCGGGGTTTGCACGATCTTCCCCTCCCCCGGTGCGACGGTCGGGGCGCTGCCTCGGCGGGTTGCAACGTAGCCCGCGCCCAGCAGCCCACGAGGAGCGCCCCGACCGTATTCCACCCCTCGCCGGCGGTGTCAGTCGCGCAGGATGTCCCGGCGGCCGGCGAGCGCACGGCCCAGGGTCAACTCGTCGGCGTACTCCAGGTCGCCTCCCACCGGGAGGCCGCTCGCCAGGCGGGTGACGCTCACCCCCAGCGGCGCCAGCACGCTGGCGACGTACATGGCGGTCGCCTCGCCCTCCAGGTTCGGGTTCGTGCCCACGATCACCTCGGTGATCGGCTCGTCGCCGAAACGCCGCAGTAACTCCGCCATGCGGAGCTGATCGGGTCCCACGCCCTCCATGGGGTTGATCGCCCCGTGCAGCACGTGGTAGCGCCCCGAGAACTCGCCCGTGCGCTCGAAGGCGACCACGTCGCGGGGGTCCTCCACGACGCACAGCAGCGAGTCGTCGCGGCGGGGGTCGCTGCAGATGTCGCACAACTCGGCAGTGGCCAGGTTGCAGCAGCGCCGACAGAACCGGACGGTGCGCTTGGCCTCGGTGATGGCCGCCGCAAGCTGCTCGACGTCCTCACCCGACGCCTTGAGCAACCAGAACGCGATGCGCTGCGCCGACTTGGGGCCGATGCCGGGCAGGCGGCCGAGCTGATCGATCAACTCCAGGATGGGGGTCGCGTAGGCACCCCCCGTCATGGCGCGCCCTGCTGGGAGTCTTCGAGTTCGATGAGCCGCGCGCCGGGGAAGGCCTGCTGCACTTGCACGACACCGCTGCGATCCTCCTCGGCCGCACGCAGCGGCTGCCGTCCCGGCGAGGCCAACACCTCTCCCAGGAGCGGCGAGTCCACGGCAGTGCCGTCGGCGGCGGCCGACGGGGGACCCGGCGCGCTGCCGTCGTCCCGCACGAACTCCACCGCCACCGGCCGATCGAAGCAGCGCCCGAAAGCGGCCTCGACCGCGGGGCGGTGCGTTTCGCAGCGCGCCAGGAAGCCGGGCGTGGGCAGTCCCAACCGCAAAGCGTCGGGAGCGTTCGGCAGGAAGCGCCCGCCGGCCAGCAGCGCGCGGGTCGGTTTGGGAAGGGTGGGCAGGACCTCGTGCGCCCAGGCCAGCACGGCCTCGTCACGGTCGGGCGGCGGCGCGGGCCCGGCAACTGCGCCACCGGCTGCCGGGGCTGTGGATTGCGCGAGGTCTTCGGTGGCGGGCTGTGCAGCCGGACCCGGGGCAGCGACGTGCGAGGTCTCCGGCGGGTGCGGTTCGGTCGTGGGACGCCGCCGGGGGGCTGTGCCCGATGGCCCTCCGGGGTCCTCCGCCGGTGCCCCCTCCGGGGGCTCGGCCAATCCCGGCTGAGAGGCGTCGCGGGCGCCTTCAGGGGACCCTGTGCCACCGCCGTGCTGAGTGGCGGACGCCTTGGCAAGCGTCTCCCGCACGGCCGCGACCTGCGCGGACCTGTGCTCCTGACGGCTTGCGCGGCGTTCGGCCGGGCGGCCGGTCTCGGTCGAAGGCGGGTCGGCCGGGGGGCGGGGCGCCGGACTCCCGCCGGCGTCCTCGAGGCGTTCGACCCGATCGGCCAGGGTTTGCAGCGTGAGGCCCATGCGCGGGTTGGTGAGCCGTACCAGTGCCAGGTCCAGATCCACCCGTGGGTCGGGCGCCTCGCGCATACCGACGAGCGCCTCGCCCAGCAACTCCAGAGCGGACGTGAAGGCGCGAGGGCGCAGCCGCTGCGCCAGTCCGACCGCCGCGGCACGGTCGGCGGCCGCCAGTTGATCCAGCGGCGCATCGACCGAGGCCAGGAAGGCGTGGCGAAGCCGCCCGAGCAGCGCCTCGCCGAGAATGCGCGGCTCCTGGCCGGCACGGGCGGCAGCGTCGGCGGCGGCGAGCGCCGCCGCGGTGTCGCCCGTCGCCACGGCCTCGAGCACGGCGGTGACCGCGTCGCCGCCGCCGGGCGCGCGTCCTGCGGCCGCCACCGCATCGAGCGCCGACAGGGCGTCACGTGCCGACCCGCCACCGGTGGCGACCACGTAGGTGATGTCCTCCTCGGACACGTCGAGGCGCGCGTCGGCCGCCACGGACCGCACGTGCCGCTCGAGCAGGTCGGCGTCGAGCAACTCGAAGAGGAGATGCTGCGTCCGGCTGCGGATGGTCTGCGTCACCTTGTGCGGCTCGGTGGTGCAGAGCACGAACACCACGTGGGAGGGTGGCTCTTCGAGGGTCTTGAGCAGGGCGTTCTCGGCACCCGGCGTGAGCATGTGCACCTCGTCCAGCACGTACACCTTGGCCCGCCCCGGTGACCCGATGGCGACCCTGCTGATGAGCTCGCGGATGTCGTCCACCTTGTTGTTGGAGGCGGCGTCGAGTTCGTGCAGCTCGTAGGACGTGCCCGCGGCGATGGAGGCACACGATTCGCACGTCCCGCAGGGTTCCCCGTCGCGGAGGCTCGCGCAGTTGAGGGCCTTGGCCAGGATGCGAGCGGTGGATGTCTTGCCCGTGCCGCGCGGGCCGCTGAAGAGGTAGGCGTGGCCCACCCGGTCGGTGGCGACGGCGTTGCGCAGCGCCGCCACGACGTGGTCCTGGCCGACGATCTCGTCGAAGCGCGCTGGGCGGTAGCGCCGGTAGAGCGACTGGTGCACCATCGGCGCCGAGCCTAGTGACCCCCTGCGACAGCCATCGGGCGAGCCGCTGCGGCGGGTGCCCGTCCTCGGATGTGACGGCCAGGCTGCCTGCGGCGCTCCGGGGTTTCCGCTGAGAGCTGCTGCCTCCCGGCCCTGACCCGGTTCACGGGGCCCGGTCGCACAGGACCCGGCCGCCACGTCCCAGGGCGGGCACCGGCCGTCACAGGGTACCCTTGCGCCACCTTCTGCGCTCGTGCGCGGGAGTACCGGGAGGGATGCGAGAGCGGACGAATCGGCACGCCTGGAGAGCGTGAGTGGTCTTTCGGCCACCGTGGGTTCGAATCCCACTCCCTCCGCTCGAGATTGGCGCTGACCTGCGGGTCCGTGTCCTGGTGCCGGTCTTGGCGCCGGTCTTGGTGCCGCAAGAACCTGGAGTCGGAGCGAGTCTGGAGGCCGCGGCGCCCGTTCGCACACCTCCATCCGGTACCTCCCTGACATCGCGGCAGCCGGCGCGCCGCACCCGGAGCGGGATCAGATGCGGGCGGGGAGATCGCCCAGGGGCACCAGCTGGGATTCGGGGGTGTCGATGTCGCCCTCGGGGAGCATGAAGCGCCAGAAGACGATGCCGAACGGGCGCCCCTCGGTGTCGAGCCAGTTGCCGGTGCCGGGGTCGGTGTGGGAGATGACGGCCGTGAAGCGGCCGTCGGCGTCGGCGACGGTCTGAGCCCTGTTGAGTGAGATCGACCGGGTCGTGTAGTCGAACGTCTGCAGGTGGCGGTTCCACAGGCTCACGTGGGCGTAGCGGCACCGGGGCCAGCGGGCGCGGATCACCAGAGCCTCGTCGGGGCCGACCACGAAGGGAGCCATGGCGTAGGCGGCGTCGAGGGCGGACAGGCCCACCTCCTCGGGCCGACCGGGGGTGGGGAACTCGTTGGGCACCAGCGAGATCCACGAGCGGGGCTCGCCCTGGGCCATCGGCGGGCGATCCACGGTGAGCTCGCGCACCAGGGCGGCGACCCGCCGGATGCCGGCGCTGACGGTGGCGTCGGAAGGCCGGGACGGCGCCGCGCCGCCGATCACTTCGATCGTCATGGCCGGCACGCGGGCCGGGTCGGCCGCCGCGTACCTCGAGTCCTCGAAGTAGTGCCGAGTGCTGATCGATCCCGCCCCGGATGGCAGGGCCAGCCAGTTGCGCTCCCGGGGCTCGCCGCCGAGGTGGATCTCGAAGCGGCCGTCGGCGTCGATGTCGAAGGACGTGTCGTTGATCACTCCCACCACCTGGTTGTCCATCGACCCCCAAGCGGCGCCGGACTCGATGCTGATCGACACGTAGACGGCGCCCTTGGTCTCGCCTCGCACCCGGTAGGTGTGATCGGCCGAGACGGGGGCGTCGAAGTAGATGGCGTCGGGGTTGTCGCCGAGCAGTTTGCGGTCGGGGTCGACCATGCGCCGGAAGCGGGGGGCGGACGGATCGCGCTCGAACAGCCCGACCAGCCCCCACTGCAGGTAGTGCATGAGTGCGCGATGGGCGTCGACGGCGTCGTCTGCGGTGTGCAGGTTCCACTCGGGCGACACCCAGCGCTCGTCCGCCTCGCGCAGCACGTCGATCAGCTCAGCCAGGGCCCGGCGCGAGTCGGTGTCCATGGAGGGCTCCGGCTCAGCCTTCGCGGGCCACGCCGAAGTGGTCGACGTAGGGGGCCATGGCCGTGCGCAGCCCTTCGGCGGTGAAGCCCCAGTCCTCGGGCTGGTAGCGGTGCGCGCCGAACTTGCCCTTGGGCTTCTGCGCCAGGTAGTCCACCACCGCGGAGGCGTAGCCGTCGGTGAACCGAAGGCCCATCTGCTCGCAGGCGGCGCCCAGGGTCGCCGCCGGGTCCCCGAGGAGCTGCGTGTAGTGGACGTCCACGAAGCGTTCGGCGGGCACGGCCCCCGATTGACGCAGGTCCACCGAGCCGTTGAGGGCGGCGGTGAAGAACTCGCACACGAGCTGCGCGGCGAGGTCCACGTCGACGTCGTCGCTGCGCAGCCACTGGATCATGGTGGTCATGCTCACGGTGGAAGGCATCGTGCGGGCAGGATCACGATGGGTCTGCACCACCCAGGCGTCGCCGAAGGCCTCGAACAACGCGGGCAGCAGCATGATGTGGGCGGGCGTCTTGAGCACCCACCTGGCCGGTCCGGCGCCACCCTGGAGCACCTGTAGGAAGCGCCGCTCGTAGTCGTAGTTCACCACCGGGTCGGGAAACCACCCCTCCAGGGGGGCGAGCATGCTCCAGTGGAAGCCGCAGAAGCTGCCCTGGGTCAAGGTGATGCACTCGACGGGCAGGTCGCTGCGCAGTTCGTGCATGGACTGGAACTCCGGCTGGACATCGGCCCACAGCTCCTGCTCGCACTCCCCCAGCGTCTCCGGATCGGCGGCGCCGCCGGTGGGCGGCGGGACAGGGTGGAGGCCCTCGGCGGCGGTCGGGGCGCGCAGGTCGGGGTGCAGGGCGAGCAACTCGAACAGGATCGAGGTGCCCGAGCGGGCCGGACCGGTGATGAACACCGGAGCGGCCGCCGCCTCGGCCCCGATCTCGGGGACGGCGTCGACCGCCGCGGTTAGCAGCAGGCGGGTGCGCAGCGAGCGCAGCAACTCCTGGCGGGTCATCAGCCGGCCGACCACGTGCATGCTGGAGGCGTCGACGGCGGCGGCGAGGGCCTCGAAGCGTTCCTGCCAGTCCGGGTCGCCCAGGTCGCCGGTGGGCATGCCGCCGAGAGAGGCCGCGGCTCGTTCCATCAGGTCGCCGGCGTCGATTGGCACCAGGTCCCGGGGCGCGCCCCCGACGGAGCCGGCCATCAGGTTGATGCGTCGCACCCAGTCGGGTCTCCTGAGTCGCTCGGCCATGGGCGCCAGTGCGGCAGAGGCCCGGTTCATATGGGCGGCCAAAGTACCAGAGCGCCGTGACCACCGAGGGAGTTCGCCGGATCGTGAAGAGCCCTACAGTGAGGCCGCTACCGCACGTGGTTGCGGCTGCGGAGAACAGCCGGCGTCGCCGTCAGGATTCGGCTGGGCGACCGCCGGGAACGGACGGCACATGGACTCTGACCCCGAAATCGCGGCCATGCGCCTGGCCCTGCTCGAAGCCGCCGCGGCCGCGGGCCACGACGACGTGCCGGTGGGCGCGGTGGTACTGCTCGGCGGCGAGGTGATCGCCCGGAGGCACAACGAGCGCCAGTTGCAGGGCGACCCCTCGGCGCACGCCGAGGTGCTGGCGCTGCGCGACGCAGCGGCGGCCGCGGGCACCTGGCGTCTCGACGCTGCCACACTGGTGGTTACCCTGGAGCCCTGCCCCATGTGCGCCGGGGCGGCGCTGCTGGCACGCGTGGACCGCATCGTCTTCGGCGCCGCCGATCCCAAGGCCGGCGCCTGCGGATCGCTCTACAACCTGGCCGCCGACCCCCGCCTGAACCACCAGATGGACCTCGCCGGGGGTCTGCTCGCCGATGAGGCCGCCCGGCTGCTGCAGGAGTTCTTCGCGCCACGGCGCCGCTAGCTTGTCCGGCGGAGGGTTGCCAGAGCGGACGAATGGGGCGGCCTCGAAAGCCGTTGTGGCCTCCGGGATCCCACACCCTCCGCCAGGCTGCCGGACAACGCCCGACGGGCTCAGTACATGATCGTGCGGGTGAGGTGGTGGGGCCAGAAGGTGGCGTGGTAGCTCTTCCAGAGGCGGAAGTCCAGCTGCGGGACCACCAGGGCCAGCGAGACGGGTCGGATGCGGTTGATGGTGTCGGTCAGTAGCGCGGTGGCGTAGAGCGTGTGGGCGCGGATCTCCACCTCCTCGGCGCTGTCCCGGGGGATGTGGTCGCCCCGGTTGATGGCCGCCTCCAATGCCGGGGCGTAGGAGGTGATGCCCATGAGCCGCATCGCCACCGGCACGATGTAGTCGGCGAAGGCCGTCATGCGGTCCAGGTCGGCCACGGCGAACGCACCGCTTGCCGCCAGCGACATGTGCAACTGCCAGAGCCAGAGTTGCGCCAGCTTGTGGAGTTGCACCTCGTGGCCGTCGTGAGTGCTGACATCGTTGAAGCGGGGAAACTCCACCACCAGCCGCTCCATGAGCCCGTCGCCGGCGGCGTACATGGCGGGAGCGCAGTCGGCCACGAAGCGGTGCGCGGCGCCGCCGTAACGCTCGGTCAGCGTGCGACCCGCGGCGTTGAGGATCTCCACGCGCTCATCGAGCATGGGAATCTCGATGTTGCCGCTGAACACGCCGGCCAGGTCGCTGCGGTCGATGCCGGCCAGGAAGTCACCATCCAGCAACGGCACACCGCTCGCCAGTGCCCGGTTCACGCAGGCGAACATGGCCTCGCTGTCGGACCACTCGCGCCCCCGGTAGGTGGTGGCGAACTTCACGCCCGTGTCGAAGTCGCTGAAGGCGAAGTTCAGCACCGCATAGAAGAACGACACGTCGATGATCTCCGCCGGGTCGGACCGGTCGCTGAAGGCGGCGTCCATCGAGCCCGACGGGAAGGTGAACTCCTCGTAGGCCATCCAGGACGCCACCTGCTCAACCGCCTCGATGTGCGTCGTGACGTGGCGGGAGCGCTCGACCACGCCGACGACGGACTGCAGGACGGGTGAGGACCACACCTCCGAATCGTGCACGTGCTGCTCCCGTCGCTCGATGGCGCGGCCGCCGGCCGCCTGGCCCGCCGCCGCGCCGAGCCGTTTTGCGGGCAGGCTATGACACGCGCCGCCGAGCGTGCGGCCCATGACGAGGGAGGCACACCCCATGGTCCGACACACGCCATACGAACCGGGGACGCCGTCGTACGCCGACCTGGCCAGTCCCGACCTCGACGCCTCGCGGGACTTCTACGGCGCCCTGTTCGGCTGGACCGCCGAGCCGGCAACCGAGCCCGAGGCGATGGGTTACACGGTCTTCATGCGGGGAGACGCCGCCGTGGCCGGCCTCGGACCGACCTTCGGGGATGCGCCGCCGCACTGGAACACGTACGTGACCGTCGCCGACGTGGACGCGGCCGTCGCCACGGCGGCGGCAGCTGGCGGGCAGGTGATGGCGGAGCCGTTCGACGTGTTCACCGCCGGCCGCATGGCGGTGATCGCCGACCCCACGGGCGCGGCCCTGTCGCTGTGGCAATCCCGCGACCACATCGGCGCCGAGGTCCGGATGGAGCCGAACACCCTGTGCTGGCACGAGTTGAACACCCGCGACCCCGAGCCAGCCGCGGCGTTCTTCGCAACGCTCTTCGGCTGGGAGGCCCGCCCGGTCGGCGCGCCGGGCATGGACTACACCGAGTTGCGGCTGGGCGAGACCGGGGTCGCCGGGATGATCACCATGGACGAGAACTG
Organism: Acidimicrobiia bacterium; assembly: GCA_021296415.1. GTDB lineage: Bacteria > Actinomycetota > Acidimicrobiia > Acidimicrobiales > CATQHL01 > VXNF01. Next base: position 34,836 of record JAGWAL010000037.1, read on the forward strand.
GCCCGCCGAGGTGCCCCCGCACTGGATGGTGTACTTCGCCGTGACCGACTGCGCCGCCGCGGCGGCCCGGGTGGCCGAACTGGGCGGCGCGCTCCACGTACCACCCACCGACATCCCCGGGGTCGGGCAGTTCTCCGTCCTCGCCGACCCGCACGGAGCCGCCTTCTCGGTCATGGCGCTCGACGAGGTGTCCGCCTAGCCCGGCGCCTCCCTCGATGCGCGGGCGACGGGCCGGCGCGCCGGGGGGGGTTGGAGGACACGAACCGCACATCGAGCACACGTCCCCGGAGCGGAGAGGCGCGCCGGGGGGTTGGAACGCAATGCGGGCAGACTGAGGTCCTGACGCACGAGCCGCTCCGCCGAACGGCGCCCTGTGGCACGCCGACCGACGAAGGAGGCACATCCCCATCGTCCGACACACCGCATACGAGCCCGGAACGCCCTCGTGGGCCGACGTGACCAGCTCCGATCCCGACGCCGCCCGCGCCTTCTACGGCGCGCTGTTCGGATGGACGGGCGAGCCGGCCGTCGAACCCGAGGCGCGTGGCTACACCGTCATGATGCGGGGTGATGCCGCCGCGGCAGGTCTGGCCCCGACGTTCGGGGAGATGCCATCCGTCTGGAGCGCGTACGTGACCGTCGCCGACGCCGACGCCGCCCTCGAAGCGGCAGCCGCCGCCGGGGGAAGCGTGCTGATGGGTGCCATGGACGTGCTCGACGCCGGCCGCATGGCCGTCATCGCCGATCCGAGTGGTGCCGCGCTGTCGCTGTGGCAGCCCAACAGCCACATCGGCGCCGAGGTTCGGATGGAGCCGAACGCCCTGTGCTGGGTCGAGCTGAACACCCGTGATCCCGACTCGGCGGTCGCCTTCTTCGGAGAACTCTTCGGCTGGAAGGCCCAGCAGGTGGGCGGTCCCGCCGAAGAGGGCGGACCGGGATTCGACTACATCATGTTGCAACTCGGCGACACCCCCGTCGGGGGCATCATCACCATGGACGAGAACTGGCCGGCCGAGGTGCCCCCGCACTGGATGGTGTATTTCGCCGTCGAGGACTGCGACACGGCGGCGGCTCGGGTGACCCAGTTGGGCGGCGAGGTCTGCGTGCCGCCGACGGACATCCCACCCGGACGGTTCGCCGTCGTGAACGACCC
>JAGWAL010000037.1:36059-41138 GCA_021296415.1 Acidimicrobiia bacterium
ATGATCGTGGGCAGCACCATGATGGACCTGGTGGCCTACGCCGACCGGCTGCCCGAGGCCGGCGAGACGGTCGTGGGGTCGTCGTTCCAGACGGGCTTCGGCGGCAAGGGCGCCAACCAGGCGGTCATGGCCCGCCTGCTGGGGGCCGACGTGTCGATGGTCTGCTGCGTCGGCACCGATGGCTACGGGACGGAGACCCTGGCGAACTTCGCTGACCGGGGCATCGACACCACCTGGGCGCGGCGCGTGCCCGGCGCCAGCGGGGTGGCGCCCATCTGGGTCGAGAGCGGCGGCCAGAACCGCATCATCATCCTGCCCGGCGCAAACCTGGCGATGGATCCCGACGTGGCGGTCGCCGCGGTGAGCGGGGGGCCGGCTCCCGGTGTGGTGGCCGGACAGTTCGAGATCCCCCAGGGCGTGACGGCGGCGGCGTTCGGCGCCGCCCGGCGCCGGGGCGCCATCACGGTCCTGAACCCGGCCCCGGCGGCGGCGCTGGACCCCGCATTGGCCGCCGCCTCGGACTGGCTGATCCCCAACGAGGTGGAACTCGCCGCCCTCGGCGGCACCGACGCCGGTGAGGATCTCCCCGGCGACGACGTCCTCCGGTCGGTGGCCGACCGTGTGGATTGCCGCCTGCTGGTAACCCTCGGCGAGGCCGGCTCGGCGCTGGTGACCACTGGCGGCGAGGTGCTGCGCCTCCCCGCCCCCGCGGTCGACGCCATTGACACCACCGGCGCCGGCGACGCCTTCGTGGGCGGCTTCATCTGGGCACTCGCCGGCGGGCGCGGCGAGATCGACGCCATCCGGGTCGCCACCACCGTCGCCGCCGACAGCGTCACCCGCCCCGGCACGCAACTCTCCTTCGCAACCGCCGAGGACTACGAGCGCCTGCTGGCCGACATCTGAGCAAGTCACCCCGGCCGGGCTCGCGTTCCGTTGCCGGGTCGGTCGTGGAGAGTCTCCGGGGTCCACGGCGCGCCGCGCGCCGGGACCGTATGATGACGCCACCTCTTCGCGGAGCGACAAGCGGCTCCTACCTCATCCAGTCGGCCGGCATCAACCAGACGTCGGCGCGGCCCTCGGGTCGTGCCGCCATCACCGCACAAGGGGGCACGCCCTGCTGTCACGTCGCGAACAGCTTGTAGAGATCCTCCGGACTCAGGGCCATCGCAGGCTCGACGAGCCCGTGAGGCTTGCATCGGGTGCGTGGTCCTCGGACTTCGTCGACGGCAAGGAGGCCCTGGCCGCGTGGTGCGATCTGCGCATCGCCTGCGAGGAGATCACCGAGACCGTGCGAGGCGCCGGCCATCACTTCGATGCGGTCGGCGGCCTGACGATGGGCGCCGACGCGCTCGCTGTGGGGATCGCCGCGGTGAGTGACACCCGCTGGTTCTTCGTGCGGAAAGAGCCGAAGCAGCGCGGCACGAGACGCTGGGTGGAGGGCGCGCAGATCGGTCCCGGGGAGAGGATCCTGCTGGTCGACGATGTCGTGACGACGGGTGGGTCGATTCTCAAGGCTCTCGACGTCGTCGCGCAGACGGGCGCCGAGACCGTCGCCGCGGTGACGTTGATCGACAGAGGCGAACTCGCACGCCCGCAATTCGAGGCTCGCGGGATCGACTACTTCCCCATGGCCACGTACGAGTCGTTGGGAATCGAACCCGTCGAACTCGGGCCGGTCGCCTCTGCCGCGGCCCGCTGAGTCCGCCCCGACGGCCGTCGCCCGCGGCGCGGACAGTCGAGGACACACCCCAGCGCCGGCCGCCCACCGGCGGAGGTCAACCCCGCGCCACAGCCGGCGGGCTACTGGTAGATGATGAGATCCGGCGCCCGGTCGAGCCCCTGGACCTGCTCGGGCGTCATGACCGGCGTGTCGTACTTGAAGAACAGCTTGAATCCCGGATACTCCGAGGGCTGGCGCACGGCGTACGCCTCGTATCCCGCCACCTTGATGGCGACGCCGCCGAAGCCGTCCATGTCGATCGACAGGTCGACGCCGTCCACGTCCTCCACGGCGTCGCGGTCCCGCAGCATGTGGGCGCTGAACTGGTGCACCATCAGGATCTTGGGAGGGATCCCCTCCTCCTGCACCAGTTCTGCAAGGTAGCGTTGCACCTCGTTCACCTCCGCGGCGGTGACCGAACCGATCACCAGCCCGGGCCGCTCACCCTGGCGCTTCGTGGCGAACTCCGGGTCCAGGGCCATGTGCACGAACGGCTCGCGCAGGAACGGCTCCAGCAGCTTCACCTCGGTGAGAGGGTCGCTCCAGCCGATCTGGTTGTCCAGGAAGACGAGCATCCCTCGCTCACGGGCGACCTCGACGTACTCGGCGATGCGCTCAGCGGACAGCCGACCGAGCCAGGTGCCATCGGACGTGGCGTATTGCTGTGCCACGCCGGTGATCAGGTGGAAGGCGGCGATCACGTCGCGAGGGCCGTTGAGCCGGTCGTAGTACGCCGCCCAGGTGGTGATCTCGTCGGCGACCTCCGACGGGAACCCGCCGCCCAGCACCCCCATCGCCGGCACGCCGGGATGGCCGTAGAACGAGACGACCTGGGCGCTCTCGAGGACAGATCCCGGTGGTGCCGCCAGAGCATCCACGGGCGAGGACGAGAGCCAGCGACCGGCCGCGCTGCCGGCGGGCAGGAAGCGGCGCTGCGGCCGCAGGCGCGCGCTCCAGGAGTCGTCCTCGTCCAGGCGCCGCTGGACCGCGAACTCGACGCTCCCGCCCGCGAGACGACGTGCCGCGACGCGCAGCTCGTTGCCGCCCAGCGTCACGGAGGAGGTCACCAGCCACCGTCTCGCCTCGGCGACGACGGGCATGAACCGGCGCCGCGGTAGCACACGCTCGCCGCAGTCACCGCCCTCCGAGCGGCGCTGCAACCCGGTCTCGATCCGTCCGTCCGGGAGCCGTCGCGCCGCCACGCACACCTCGACCACATCTGTCGACGTATCCTCCTGCGCCGTCGCCTGCACCGACCCCACGACCGTGGCGACCATCAGCACCACCACGCCCGCTGCCACGGACCGTCTCACACGACCCCGCTGCGACTCCCGTCGACGGGGCGAAAGTCGTTGCAGGAACGAATGTCGACGATCGGTCGAAGGTCGTCGCCGTGGCGAGTGCACGGAGCCGCAGCCTACGCAGTCGCGGCGGCCGGGGCGATGAGGGCGGCGGAGGGGGTGTCGAGCAACTCGAACGCTCAGTTCGTGCTGCTCTCACCGTCTGTCCTTGAGAGCCACAGGTCACACGCAATATCTGTGCGTCGTCAGGGCTCCGGATGCTCCGGCAACCAGCCCCGATCTCGCAGGTTCAGTGCCAGCCGACGATGCGGGGGGTCAGTCCAGGGGTGGGCGGTGGACGACTCTGGATTCGCGGCGGCTGGTGAGCCAGGCGCCGAGCAGCACAACGGCGATTCCGGCCCACTGCAGTGGAAGGATGACCTCGGAGCGGAACACGATGCCCAGCACCATGGCGACGATGGGGATGAAGTAGACGGCCACGCCGCCGCGGGTTGCGCCCACTCTGCCCACCAGCGCCGCCATGATCACGAAGGCGGCGCCGGTGTTGATGACTCCCAACGTTGCGACCGCCAGGACCGGTCCGGCACTCCACCGCGAGCCGGCCAGGCCGGCCAGGCCGAAGGGCGTGGTAGCGATGGCGGCGACGCCGAGCGCTCTCATCATCACCGCCGGCGCTCCGTAACGCTGCTGGAGGGGGACCGCCAGGTTCAGGGCGATCCCGTAGCAGAGAGTGGCGACCACCACGAGCAGAACCCCCCGGGCGGCGGCAGAGGATCCCAGCGCCGCGGGCAGGCCGATGCCGACCGTTCCGGCGAACCCGAGCACCACACCGGCGGCTTGGCGGAAGCGTGGGAGTGACCGGAGCAGCGCGATGGCGACCAACGTGCTGAAGATCGGCACCGCGGCGTTCAGCATGCCGGCCAGAGCCGAGTCGATGTGCTGCTGGGCTATCGGGAACAGAAGAGACGGGACGGCCACCCAAACGAGTCCGAGCAGGACGACACGCGGGTAGTCGGCTCGGTCCAGCGGCACTCGGGTGGCCGGGACGACGATCAAGGTCAGGACGCCGAGCGTGACCCTGACCCAAGCGATGACCGTCGGCGCCAGCGACTCCAGGCCAATCTCGATAAGCAGGAACGAGGATCCCCAGATGAGGGCGACCCCGCACAGCAGTGCCCATTCCACCAACCCGAAGGGCTCGAGTCTCGAGCCCTGGGCGGTCAAAGACACGCGGCGGCGTCCCGCAAAGAAGAGGCCCTCGGACATGATCGCGGGCGAGCCTAAGCGTCGTCGCCCCGAAACCCGCTGGGCGCAAGGTACGCCAACGGCCAGGAAAACCAGAATGCGGCAACTCAAAGGCGACTTGTGGCGGAGAGGGTGGGATTTGAACCCACGAAGGGCTTGTGACCCTTACTCCCTTAGCAGGGGAGCGCCTTCAACCCCGTGAACGCAGGATGATAACCCGCCGATCGCCGGGGAGCCCGCGGAGAGGCGATGGGTAGGCTCGCAGCATGAGCGAGCACCCGATCTCATCGTTCCCCGTTCCTGATCCGGCCGATATCCCCGAGGACCTGCGGGAGCGGATCGAGGAGGTGGCGGCGAAGACCGGGTTCGTGCCCAACGTGTTCCTGGCGATGGCCCACCGACCCGCGGAGCTGCGCGCCTTCCTCGCCTACCACGACGCCCTCATGGCCGGCGACGGCGGCCTGACGCTCGCCGAGCGGGAGATGATCGTCGTGGCCACCAGTGCGGCCAACGCCTGCCTCTACTGCACCGTCGCACACGGGGCCGTGCTGCGCATCCGCTCCAAGGACCCGCTGCTGGCCGATCAACTGGCGGTCGACCCGGCCCAGGCCGACATCACCGACCGCCAGCGCGCCATGGTCGACTTCGCCCTCAAGATCTGCCGCGAGCCGGCGACCGTCGGCCCCGGCGACCACGACGCACTGCGAGCACACGGTTTCAGCGAGGAGGACATCTGGGACATCGGCGCCATCAGCGCGCTCTTCGCCATGTCCAACCGAATGGCCCACCTCACGGCAATGCGCCCCAACG
>JAGWAL010000037.1:41360-48984 GCA_021296415.1 Acidimicrobiia bacterium
CGTCGACGGTCTGGTTCCACAGGTCTTCGTCCATGACGCCGATGCCACCGCTGGACGGCCAGATCAGCGCGCTGATCTCATTCAGCTGCCACGTCTGGTGCGAGCGTCCCAGCGTCGGGGCGTTGTCGAGGACCACGTCCACGCAGGCGTCCGGGTTGTCGCGGCACCAGATCCACCCGGCGAGGGTGCCCTGCACGAACCGCACGGCGGTGTCGCGGTAGGCGGCGTCGCTGTCGAGGCGGTCGGCGTCGGCCCAGATGGCGTCCTGCAGCATGGCCGTGCCCACGTCGTTCCAGTCGATGACCACGAGGTCGGAGGGCTGGTACAACTCGCCGGTGTCGGGGTTGATGGCCTCCAGCACCTGGGCGTACTCGTTGTAGATCATCGCCTGGGCGGCGTCGATCTCCCGGTTCAGCAGCGCCGACATGTCGAAGTTCTGCTGCACCAGGGTCACGTCGCTGTCGGGGTCGATGCCGTTGCGGCGCAACCCGGCCAGCAGCTCGAACTCGTTGCCGAAGCCCCAGTTGCCGACGGTCTTGCCGGCCAAGTCCTCGACCGAGGTGATGCCCGAATCGGCCCAGGACACCTGCAGCGTGGCGCTGCGCTCGAAGATCTGGGCAATGTTCACGACGTCGGCACCCTCCTCGCGCGGCACCAGCGCACGCGGCACCCATGACACGGCGAAGTCGGCACCGCCGGAGTCCAGCACGGGGATCGGAACGATCTCCACGCCGCCCTCCAGGATGGTCACGTCGAGGCACAGGTCCTCATAGAGGCCCTGGTCGTGGGCGGCGTAGTAGCCGGCGAACTGCGACTGCGTGAACCACTGCAACTGCACGACGACCTCGGTGAGCCCGTCGCATCCCGCCATCGGCATGGCGGCCTCGGCGGCGGCGTCAGCGGCTGCCTCCGCCGCGGTCCGGGCGTCGTCGGCCTCCTGCTGCGCGGCCGCAGCATCGGCGCGTGCGGCGTCCGCGGCTGCCTGGGCGGCCGCCAGGTCGGCCTCGGCCTGGGCGACGGCCGCTTGGTTGCCCTCAGCGGTGGCCTGCGCCAACGCGGCCGCGGCCTGCGCGGCGTCGGCCGCGGCCTGCGCCTGGGCCGCCTGAGCGGCGGCGGCCTGCGCCTCCGTCTGCGCCCGACCGGCATCGCCCTCGGCGACCTGCGCCTGACTCATGGCAGAGGCGGCCGTGTCGGATGCACCGTCGTCGGCCGCGCACGCAGCCGCAACCAGTCCCACCGCCAGCAGGACCGCCGACAATCGCCAGATAGTTCCCATTCTTGGAGTCGTCATTGTCTCCCCTTTCATTCTCGGCGGGCGGGCTGCGAGGCTCCCGCCCGGAGACTCTGGCGCGGCTCCTCAGGCAGCCGTGCTCGCCCGGGCATACCGGCCCGTCACGAGCCGTTCGAGGAGCAGGCCAACGAAGTAGAGGGCGATGCCGACGATGCTCCCCGCCACGACGGCCGCCCAGGCCACGTCGTACCTGGTGAACTGCGCGTTCTGCGTGATGATGTTGCCAAGCGTGTCCTGCCGGCCGCCGAAGTACTCCACCACGATGGCGGCGATCACCGCCAGCGAAGCCACCAGACGCAGCGCCGTGAAGAAGAACGGCAAGGCGTTGGGAATGCGGACGGTGCGCATGATGCGCCAATCGCCGGCCGCGTAGGACTGCATGAGTTCGATCTGCTCCTCGTCCACCTCGGTGAGCCCGCGGGCCGTATTGATGAACACCGGGAAGAAGACCAGCAGCACCACCACCGCCTGGTTGGAGCGCGGCGAGGTGATTCCCAGCCAGTTGTTGAACAGCGGAGCCAGGGCGATGATCGGGATGGCGTTGATGGCCACCGCCAGCGGGGTGAGCGTCTCGTTGGCGGTCCGGAAGCGGGTGACCACGAGCGCGGCGGCGACGCCGAGCACCACACCTCCCGCCAGCCCGGTGAGGATGATGAAGCCGGTCACCCGCGATGCCATCCAAACCTCGGAGATGTTCTCGCCCAGCGCCACGGCGATCTCGCTGGGACGCGGCAGCACGAACCCGTCGGGGTCGGTCAGCCACAGCACCAGCTCCCAGAGCCCGAGCCCTCCCGCCCCGAAGACCGTGGGCGGGAGCCAGGCGCCCCCGCGCAGAGCCTTCACGTGCCCTCCACCGATCGCAGCGTGCGCCGCACGAGCGACACGGCGCGGAAGAACTCCTCGGTGTCGCGGACCGGCGGGGAACGTTCGGGCAGGTCGATGGTGATCTCCTCGGCGATCCGGGCGGGTCGCGGCGACATGACCGCAACCCGGCTGGACAGGAACACCGCCTCGGGGATGGAGTGCGTGACGAAGATCACCGTCGTGGCCGTTTCCCGCCAGATCTTCAACAACTCGGCCTGCATGTACTCGCGCGTCATCTCGTCGAGAGCGCCGAACGGCTCGTCCATCAGCAGCAGCGCCGGCTCGAAGCTGAGCGCCCGGGCGATCGACACGCGTTGCTGCATGCCGCCGGAGAGTTCGCTGGGATAGTGGGCGGCGAACCCGCCGAGGTCCACCAGTTCCAACATCTCGTTGGCGCGGGCCCGCCGGCGGGACTTCGACCAGCCCATCAGCTCCAGCGGAAGTTCCACGTTGCGGACCGCCGAGCGCCAATCCAGCAGCCCCGCCGCCTGGAACACCATGCCGTAGTCGCGGGCCAGCCGGGCCTCCTGAGCGCTGCGGCCGTTGACGGACAGATCGCCCGCAGTGGGGCCGATCAATCCGCCCACGAGGCGCAGCAGCGTGCTCTTCCCGCAGCCCGAGGGGCCGATGATCGACACGAATTCCCGGGGTTGCACCGCCAGGTCGAGCCCGGCGATGGCCGTGACGGCGTTGGGCCGGCCGGGATTGAAGGTCTTCTCCAGGCCGGCGATTTCCAGCACCAGGTCCTGCGCCATATCTGCGGATCCTCCCTCCGGCTCCAGCACGCTCACCGCGCCAGTTGCCCTCGGCGGGTCAGCACCAGCCGCTCGGCGAGTGCCACGATGCCCACGGCCACGAGCCCGGTGATGCAGGCACCGATGATCGCGACGTAGAGCCGCTCGGGCCCGGTGATGTACTTGCCGGCGAAGTCCAGGATCAGCCGGCCCAGCCCACCCCGCACGCCGGCGGAGATCTCCCCCACGATGGCACCCACCACGCTGGCGGTGGCGGCGATGCGCAGCGCCGGGAACAGGAACGGCAGCGAGGCGGGCAGCTGCAACCGCCGCAGCACCTGGCGGCGACCGGCGGCATAGGACTGCATCAGCTCGGTGGCCTCCGGCGACGGTGACTGCAGCCCTCGCAACCCGTTCACCGCCACCGGGAAGAACGTGAGGTAGGTGGCGATGAGCGAGACCGACATCCAGTCCTCCCACTCCCACGGCAGGAAGCCGAAGTTGGTGCGCCCCCACACCACCACGATCGGGGCGATGGCGATGAGGGGGACGGTCTGGCTGGCGATCACGTACGGCAGCACGCCCCGCTCGGCGCGTCGCGATTGCAGCAGCACGACGGCGATCGCGAGCCCGATGACGGTCCCCGCGGCGAACCCCACGGCGGCCTCCCGCAGCGTGAACAACGCGCCGTCGAGCGTGAGCCTGCCGATGGTCGTGCCGCCGGCGCGCGGTGCTTCGCCGAACTCGGCCAGGATGTCCAGCACGCGAGGCATGTTCTTGTCGTCGCTGCGCGGCAGGAACGAGCCCACCAGCCACCAGTCCCGCTGAGTGTCATCGATCGCCTGACCGAACGCCTTGTAGGCGGTGTACAGCAGCGCCAGCACCACCATGAAGGCGCCGAAGACGAGGCTGCGGCGGGCCTTCTCCCGGCGGGACATCGGCACGGTGGGCACGATCTTCTCAGTCCGTTCCCGCGGTCGCCGCGATGATCCCGCCGTAAGCCTCCAACGTCTCGTCGGGCTGATCGTGCATGAGGTACACGGCGAACTGGTCGACCCCCAACTCCGCCAGGGCGTCGAGCCGCTCCACGTGAGCCTCGGGGGGGCCCAGCAGGCAGAACCTGTCCACGATCTCGTCGGGCACGAAGTCGGTGTGGGTATTGTCCGAGCGGCCGTGCTCGCTGTAGTCGTAGCCCTCCCGCCCGGCGATGTAGTCGGTGAGCGCCCGCGGCACATCCGAGCCGTCGCCGCCGTAGCGCCCCACCAGGTCGGCCACGTGGTTGCCGACCATGCCACCGAACCAGCGCACCTGATCCCGCTGATGCGCCAGGTCATCGCCCACGTAGGCGGGCGCCGCCACGCAGATCGTCAGCTCGTCAGGGTCGCGGCCGGCGTCGGCGGCGGCGGCCCGCACCGCGCCGATGGTCCAGGCGGCGATGTCCACGTCGGCCAGTTGCAGCACGAACCCGTCGGCCTGCGCCCCGCAGAGAGCCAGGGCCCGCGGCCCGTAGGCCGCCATCCAGATGGGCAGGCTGCCCTCGCCGCGCCACGGGATCCGCAGCGGCCGGCCGTTGTAGATCACCTCGCGCCCCTCGGCGAGCCCCTTGATGACCTCCATCGCCTCGGCCAGCGTGGCGAGGTTGCAGGGGCGGTGACCGATGACCCGCATCGCCGAGTCGCCCCGCCCGATGCCGCACACGGTCCGCTCCCCGAACGTGTCGTTGAGCGTGGCGAACAGCGAGGCGATGACCGTCCAGTCGCGGGTGCCGGGGTTGGTGACCATCGGCCCGACCATCATGCGCTCGGTTGCCGCCAACATCTGCGCGTAGATCACGAACGGCTCCTGCCACAGAACGTGAGAGTCGAACGTGTAGGCGTGGCTGAAGCCGAGTTCCTCGGCTCGCGCGGTGATTTCGACCACGCGCCGCGCGGGTGGGTCGCTCTGCAGGACCAAACCGAAATCCATGCCGGCTCCTTCCTCCGATCCGTGCCCGGCGATCCCGCTCAGCGATTCCGCGGGAACCCCAGGTCGACGCTGCTGGTGGCCGGGTCGGGCCAGCGGCTGGTCACGACCTTGGCGCGGGTGTAGAAGTGGATGCCCTCGGGCCCGTACATGTGCGTGTCGCCGAACAGCGACCCCTTCCAACCCCCGAACGAGAAGTAGGACACCGGCACGGGAATCGGCACGTTGATGCCCACCATGCCGGCCCCCGCCTCGAAACCGAAGCGCCGGGCGGCGCCGCCGTCACGAGTGAAGATGGCGGCGCCGTTGCCCCACGGATTGTCGTTGACGAGGCGGACCGCCTCCTCGTAGCCGTCGACTCGCAGCACGCTGAGCACCGGGCCGAAGATCTCGTCGCGATAGCAGGCCATGTCCGGCGTGACGTGGTCCAGGAGTGACACGCCCAGGAACCAGCCGTCCAGGTTGGCCGCATCGGGGCGCCCGTCGCGCACGACCACCGCACCGGAGGCCCGGCCGCTGTCGATGTATGACGCCACGCGGTCGCGGTGCTCGGCGGTGATCAGCGGACCCATCTCGGCGTCGGGGTCCTCGAGGCCGTCGCCGATGCGGATCTTGTCCAGGCGGGCATCGATGGCGGCCACGAGCGGCTCGGCCACGTTGCCCACGGCCACGACCGCGGAGATGGCCATGCAGCGCTCGCCGGAGGAGCCGTAGGCAGCACTCACCGCAGCGTCGGCGGCGAGCTCCACGTCGGCATCGGGCAGGACCACCATGTGGTTCTTGGCGCCGCCGAGCGCCTGCACCCGCTTGCCGTTGCGCGTGCCGGCCTCGTAGATGGCCCGAGCCACCGGCGTCGACCCCACGAAGCTCACCGCGGCGACGTCGGGGTGGGCCAGCAGCCGATCCACCGCCACCTTGTCGCCCTGGACGAGGTTCACCACGCCCGGCGGCAGGCCGGCCTCAGCCAGCAATTCCATCGTGAACAGCGGCGCGGAGGGGTCCTTCTCCGAGGGCTTCAGCACGAACGTGTTGCCGCAGGCGATGGCGTTGGGGTACATCCACATGGGCACCATCGCCGGGAAGTTGACACACCCAGCGGCTGGCGGATCGAGTAGACGTCCACTCCGCTGCTGGCCTGCTCGGTGTGCTCTCCCTTCAGCAGTTGTCCCACCCCGCAGGCGAACTCGATGTTCTCGAGGCCGCGGCTCACCTCGCCCGCGGCGTCCGCCAGCACCTTGCCGTGCTCGGCGGTCAGCAGCCGGGCGATGTCGTTGCGGTGCCGGTGGACGAGTTCCCGGTAGCGGAAGAGGATCTCGCTGCGGCGGCTCACCGGCACCTCGCGCCAGAACCCGAAGGCCTCGCGCGCCGAGGCCACGGCGGCATCCACCTCGGCGACGGTGGCGAAGTCCACCTCACCGGTCTGGATGCCGGTGGCCGGGTTGTACACGGCGCCGCGGCGCTCCCCTGAGCCCGGTGTGAGCCGTCCGTCGATCCAGTGATGTATGCGCTTCATGTCGCCTCCCCGCTCGTCGGTCGTTGACCCCGGTCGTCCGCCACGGCCGCCCGGCTCACAGGAGGTACTGCGACAGGCCCCGCCGCAGGTAGACCCCGTCGCCGCGGCTGCCGAGATAGTTCGCGCCGTCGACGACCACCCGCCCCCGTGACAGCACCGTCTCGACGGCCCCGGCGATCTCGAACCCCTCGAAGCACGAGTAGTCCATGTTCATGTGATGCGTGTCGGCGCTGATGCGCGTGACCGCTGTGGGGTTGTAGACGACCACGTCGGCATCGGCGCCGGGCGTGATGCTGCCCTTGCGGGGGTGCAGCCCGAACATGCGCGCCGGGGTGGTGGCGCACGTCTCGACCCAGCGCTCCAGCGACAGCTCGCCCTGCACCACGCCCTGGTAGATGAGGTCCATGCGGTGCTCCACCACGCCGAGCCAGTCGTCGCGGCCCAACTCCTTCTGCTCCTTCATGCAGAACGGGCAGTGATCGGTGGAGACCACGCACAGATCGTTGGTGCGCAGGCCCCGCCACAGGTCGGCGTGATGGGTCTCGTGGCGGCTGCGCAGCGGCGGCGAGCACACGTAGCCGGCGCCGGCGAATCCGGGGGCGCCGAGGTGCTCCTCCAGGTTGAGGTACAGGTACTGCGGGCAGGTCTCGGCGAAGACGTTGTAGCCCTCGTTGCGGGCGGCGGCCACGTGCGCCAGCGCGTCCGAGGCCGACAGGTGCACGAAGTACACCGGGGTGCCGGCCACGAGCGCCAGCTGGATGGCCCGGTGGGTGGCCTCGCCCTCCAGCCGGGGTGGCCGGGTGATGCCGTGGTACACCGGGTCGGTCTGGCCGCGGGCGGCGGCCTGCGCGGCAATCACATCGATGGCGATGCCGTTCTCGGCGTGCATCATGATGAGCCCGCCGTTGTGATGCGCCTGCTGCATGGCCTGCAGGATCTTGCCGTCGTCGCTGTAGAGCACGCCCGGGTAGGCCATGAACAGCTTGAAGCTGGTGATGTTCACGAGCGTGTCCATCTCCTTCAGCGAGCGCTCGTCGATGCCGCCGAGGATCATGTGGAAGCCGTAGTCGATGGCGCACTGGCCCTCGGCCTTGGCGAACCAGGCGTCGAGGCATTCCCGCACGTCCTCGCCCTCGCGCTGCACGGCGAAGTCGATGATGGTGGTGGTGCCGCCGTGAGCCGCGGCGCGGGTGCCGGTCTCGAAGGTGTCCGAGGCGTAGGTGCCTCCGAACGGCAGCTCCATGTGGGTGTGGACGTCGA
>JAGWAL010000003.1:0-48128 GCA_021296415.1 Acidimicrobiia bacterium
GCGGCCTCGGAGCGGGCCTGCTCGGCGGCGTCCTGGGCGGCGGCCAGGTCGGCCTCGGCCGCTGCCACGGCCTCCTGGTTGCCCTCGGCGGTGGCCTGTGCCAGCGCCGCCGCGGCGGCGGCGGTGTCGGCTGCGGCCTGCGCCTCGCGCGCCTTGGCGGCTGCGGCCTGGGCGTCGGCCAGCGCCACGTCGGCGTCGGCCTGGGCGGCTCCCGCCTCACTCATCGCTGCGGCAGCGGCGTCGGCTGCCCCGTCGTCGGCGGCGCAGGAGGCTGCGACCAGCATCACCCCAAGCAGCGCCACCAACCAGCGCTTTCTAACTCCTGTGAACCCGCGCATGTTCTCTCCCGTCTCTTGATCGACGCCCGGTCCGGACGCTCTGGGTCAAATGCTCGGCCGCTTCCGCCCACCTGGCGAAAACGATCCCCGAAGGCTAGCCGTCGGTCGCGCCGTCGGCCACAAAGCGATCCGCGAGCGCCAGCCGCCGGGTGGGGCGGCCATCACTGCCGATCTCGTAGCGGATGGGCACGCCCGTGGGGATCTCCACGCCGGTGATGGCTTCGTCGGCGATGCCGTCGAGGTGCTTGACGAGGGCCCGCAGGCTGTTGCCGTGGGCCGCGATCAGCACGCAGGGGTGGCTGTGCAGGTCGGCGGTGATGCAGCGATCCCAGTACGGCAGCAGCCGCACGAGTACGTCGCGCAGCGATTCCCCCAGCGGCATCTCGTCGGGCGCTAGGTGGGCGTAGCGGGGGTCGGCGGCCGGATTCCAGGGATTGTCGGGCCGGATGGGCGGCGGCTCGGTGGCATAGCTGCGGCGCCACAGGCGGACCTGCGCGGCGCCGTGGCGATCCGCCGTCTCGGCCTTGTCCAGCCCGGTCAGGTCGCCGTAGTGGCGCTCGTTCAGGCGCCAGTGCCGCCGGATGGGGATGTCCTCGCAGCCCACTTCGGCCAGGGCCAGCGTGCAGGTGTCGATCGCCCGGGTCTGCAGCGACGTATGGGCCACGTCGGGGTGGATCCCGGCGGCGGCCAGCGCCCGACCGGCGGCGACGGCCTCCGCGCGGCCCTGCGGCGACAGCGGGCAGTCGTACCAGCCGGTGAAGCGGTTCTGAAGGTTCCAGGTGCTCTGGCCGTGGCGGACCAGGATCAGTGTTGCGGTCATGGGATGCGCGGGTTCTCCGGATGCGGCGACCTGCCGCTCGACTCCGACGACCATAGCGAGTCGTGACGCCCGGGCCGCCGGGGGCCGGCGCGGGCGGCGGGAAGATTTTCGCCCGCCGCGGTGTTGTCACTGTTGTCCGATCCGTCGCCCGGTCCGCCGAGCGAACGGGAGGCGAACCGGGCCTCGGTAGCCTGCTTCGAGTGAGGCAGAACGCGCCGCGAGAGATCACATAGCGCAACATTCCGCTGGTCCGGCGTCAGAACCGCAGCAGGAAGTGCAGAGAGGAAACACAGCATGGGCAAGGCAGTCGGCATCGACCTGGGGACGACCAACTCGGTGGTCAGCGTCATGGAGGGCGGCGATCCGGTGGTCATCGCCAACGCCGAGGGCGCCCGCACCACGCCGTCCATCGTGGCGTTCGCCACCGGTGGCGACGTGCTCGCCGGCGAGGTCGCCAAGCGGCAGGCCATCACCAACGCCTCCCGGACGATCCGCTCGGTGAAGCGCCACATGGGTGAGACCGTTCCCGTCGCCGAGGTCGACGGCAAGAAGTACATGCCCCAGGAGATCTCGGCGCGCATCCTGATGAAGCTCAAGCGCGACGCCGAGTCGTACCTCGGCGAGGACGTGACGGAGGCGGTCGTCACCGTGCCCGCCTATTTCGATGACGCCCAGCGCACCGCAACCAAGGAGGCGGGCCAGATCGCCGGCCTGGAGGTCCTGCGCATCATCAACGAGCCGACCGCCGCGGCCCTGGCCTACGGGATGGACAAGAAGCAGGCCGACGAGACGGTGCTCGTGTTCGATCTCGGCGGGGGCACCTTCGACGTGTCGGTGCTGGAGATCGGCGACGGCGTCTTCGAGGTCAAGTCCACCAGCGGTGACACCAAGCTGGGGGGCGACGACTGGGACCAGGCTGTGATCAGCTGGATCGCCGATCGTTTCAAGGGTGAGCACGGCGTGGATCTGAGCGACGACCCCATGGCGCTGCAGCGGCTCAAGGAGGCCGCCGAGAAGGCCAAGATCGAGCTGTCCCAGAAGCAGGAAGCGCAGATCAACCTGCCCTTCGTGACCGCCACGTCGGCCGGTCCTCTGCACCTCGACTACACGCTCACGCGGGCGACGTTCGAATCCATGACGTCGCACCTGCTGGACCGCTGCCGCCGGCCGTTCGAGCGGGCCGTCGCCGACGCCGGCCTCGCCGCCGAGGAGATCGACCACGTGATCCTGGTCGGCGGGTCGACGCGCATGCCCGCGGTCTCGGCGCTCGTCACCGAACTGACCGGCAAGGCCCCGCACAAGGGGGTCAACCCCGACGAGGTCGTGGCCGTCGGCGCCACCATCCAGGCCGGCGTGTTGAAGGGCGACGTCACCGACGTGCTGTTGCTCGACGTGACGCCGCTGTCCCTGGGGATCGAGACCAAGGGCGGGATCATGACCCGGCTCATCGACCGCAACACCACCATCCCCACGAAGCGCTCGGAAGTCTTCACCACGGCCAGCCACAACCAGCCGTCGGTGGAGATCCACGTCCTGCAGGGCGAGCGGGAGATGGCCGAGTTCAACAAGACGCTCGGCAAGTTCCAACTCGTCGACATTCCTCCGGCACCCCAGGGGGTGCCGCAGGTCGAGGTGACGTTCGACATCGACGCCAACGGCATCGTCCACGTGTCGGCGCGGGACAAGGCCACCGGCAACGAGCAGTCCATCACCATCACCGGCCAGTCGTCCCTGGACGACGACGAGATCGACAAGATGGTGCGCGACGCCGAGGCACACGCCGAAGAGGATCGTCGCCGGCGGGAGGTCGCCGAGACCCGCAACCTTGCCGACTCGCTGGTGTACCGCGCCGAGAAACTCCTCGAGGAGGAGGCCGCCCAGGGCGACGCCGAGGGCGCGGCCGACCTGCGGGCCAAGATGGACGCAACCCGCAGTGCCCTGGAGGGCGACGACGTGGCGGCCATCGAGGTCGCCGCCAAGGACCTGCAGAGCGCCGTGGACGCCTTCGTGTCGGCCATGTACGCCCGGGCCTCGCAGGCCGCCGAGACCGATGACGAGACCGCAGACGCCGGAGACGCCGGAGGCGGCGACGACGACGTCATCGATGCGGAAATCATCGACGAGGAGGACTCGTGAGGGTGCAGCACCCGCACGAGACGGCTGAGGCACCCGAGGCACCCGAGGCACCCGAGGCGTCCGAGGCGGCGCCGGAGGCCTCCGCCTCGAGGGCGCCGCCGGCGGGGGCCGACGAGGCGGCGGGGGCCGACTCTGCGGCGACGGGCGCGGCGGGGGGAGAGGGCGCCCCGGCCTGCGCGCAGTGCACCGAGTACCTGGACTCCCTCACGCGGCTGAAGGCGGAGTTCGCCAACTTCCGGCGTCGCGCCGCCGAGCAGCAGGCGCAGGCGGCCGAACGGGGCGCCGCCGACCTGACGACGCGGCTGCTGCCGGTGCTGGATGCCACCGAGGCAGGAGCCGCGCACGACGAGGACCTCGTGGGCCCGCTGCACAGTGCGCTCACCGAGGCGCTCACCGAAGGTGGGCTTGAGGTGATCTCGCCCGCGGGCGAGCCGTTCGATCCCCAGTATCACGAAGCCGTCATGCACGAGACCGGCGAGACGCCGGGTCCCCAGATCGTGACGGATGTTCTCCGGACCGGCTATGCCTGGAGCGGGCGCGTGCTACGCCCCGCAGTGGTCGGCGTCCGGGGATGACCCACCGCCCGCAGAGGTGCTGAGGCGGGTCCCGGATGAGCGACATACGGCAGGAATGGCTGCAGACCGACTACTACCGCGCCCTCGGGGTGTCGCCGGACGCCTCACCGGCTGATATCACCAAGGCCTACCGGGCCCTGGCCCGCCGGTTGCACCCCGACCGCAATCCCGACGACCCCGGCGCCGAGGAGCGGTTCAAGCAGGTATCGGCCGCCTACGACGTGGTGGGCGACGCCACCAAGCGCAAGCAGTACGACGAGATCCGCCGTCTGGCCGCCGGGGGGAACCCGTTCGCCGCTCCCGGCCCCGGCGGTACGCACTCGTTCCAGTTCTCCGGCGCCGATGGGATCGGTGACCTGCTGGCGGACCTTTTCGGCGGCACCGGCGGCCCGTTCGGCTCGCCGCCGGGAGGCCATCGCCCCCAGCGGGGGCCCGATCATCAGGCGCAGATCTCCCTGTCGTTCTCCGAGGCGGTGAACGGCACCACGACGGTCCTTACCGGCGGCAACGGGTCTGCCCGCGAGGAGATCAAGGTGCGGATCCCGCCGGGTGTGACGGACGGCCAGCGGATTCGCCTGCGGGGCAGGGGTGGCCCGGGCGCCAACGGAGGCCCGCCGGGCGACCTCTTCGTCATCGTTCGAGTCGGCGAGCACCCACACTTCGCTCGCGACGGCGACGACCTGACCCTCACCGTGCCGGTCAGCGTCACCGAGGCCGCTCTCGGGGCGCGCCTCGAGGTCCCCACCTTCGAAGGCGATCCGGTCACGCTGCGCCTTCCTGCCGGCACGCAGTCGGGCCGGGTCCTCCGGGTGCGCGGCCGGGGGCTCCGCACCGATCGGCGAACCGGCGACCTGCTGGTTACGGTGGAAGTCGTGGTCCCGGAGAAGCTCAACGCCGCGCAACGCCGCGCCCTGAAGGAACTCGGCGAGGCCACCAAGGGCCGCCCTCTCCGGGAGCATCTGGGGGTGTCCTCTTGAGCACGGCCTCCGGGACACTCGCCGAGCGCTACGCCGCAGTGCGGGATCTCACCGAGCATCTGGCGTCGCCGCTCTCCCCCGAGGATCAGTGCATCCAGACGATGGACGACGTCAGTCCGACGAAGTGGCACCGCGCCCATACCACGTGGTTCTTCGAGACGTTCCTGCTGAAGCCTCACCACGGCGGCTACCGCGAGGTCGACCCGATCTACGGCTATCTCTTCAACTCCTACTACGAGGCGGTGGGCCGGCGGCACCCACGACCGCGCCGGGGGATCATCTCCCGGCCGTCCGCTGCCGAGGTGGCCGACTATCGTGCCCAGGTCGACGCGGCGATGGCCGACCTGCTGAGCGACGGGTTGGCGGGCCCGGTTGCGGACCTCGTCGAGTTGGGCCTCAACCACGAGCAGCAGCACCAGGAACTGCTGCTCATGGACATCAAGCACGTCCTGAGTTGCAACCCCGCCCAACCCGTGTACCGACCCGCCCCCGAGTGCGGGCCGGCGTCGGGCGCGTCTCCCGCCGCCGCCTGGGTGGGCTTCGCCGGCGGGAGGGGCGCCCTGGGACACGACGGCGAGTCCTTCGCCTTCGACAACGAGACGCCGCGCCACGAAGTCCTCCTCGGCCCCTACGAGCTGTCCTCCCGGCTGGTCACCTGCGGTGAGTGGCTGGAGTTCATGGCCGACGGCGGCTACCGCACGCCCACGCTGTGGCTGTCGGACGGCTGGGGGGCGGTCCAGGACTCCGGCTGGTCGGCGCCGCTGTACTGGATGCCCGACGTGGCGCCGAGCGCCGGCGCCGCCGATGGCTGGTCGGTGTTCACGCTGGCCGGTCGGCGGCCCGTTCGCGCCGACGAGCCGGTCTGCCACGTCTCGTACTACGAGGCCGACGCGTTCGCCCGGTGGGCCGGCGCCCGCCTGCCGACCGAGGCCGAGTGGGAGTCGGCCACGGCCCCGACGCCTGCCGGGGAGGCGAACCTGCTGGATGCCGGCGTGCTGCATCCCCGGCCTGCGAGCGGCGACGGTCTGGCGCAACTGTTCGGCGACGTCTGGGAGTGGACGGCAAGTTCCTACAGCGCCTACCCGGGATTCGTCCCCGCGGCCGGCGCCGTGGGCGAGTACAACGGCAAGTTCATGATCAACCAGATGGTTCTGCGCGGCGGCTGCTGCGCCACTCCCGCCGATCACGTCCGCCCCACGTACCGGAACTTCTTCGCGCCGGGTACGCGCTGGCATTTCTCGGGCTTGCGACTGGCTCGCGACGCGGGCTGAATCCGGATTCCAGATGGCCTCGGTCTCCGGCGGCGCGTCCGTCGCGGCGGACGCGCCGGGCGACAGGTACCGGATCAGCGTGTGCACCGACGGGGCTGCCCTGGATCGGGCGCTGGCGGCCGATGTGTCCGCCGGGCTCACGTCGCTGCCGAAAGACCTGCCGCCGAAGTGGTTCTACGACGACGAGGGTTCCCGGCTGTTCGGGGAGATCACCCGGCTGGCGGAGTACTACCCCACGCGCCGCGAGCACGAGATCCTGCGACGGGTGGCGCCCGACGTGGCGGCGCGCTCCGGCGCGGGAACGCTCGTCGAGCTGGGGTCGGGCTTCTCCGACAAGACCCGCCTGCTGCTCGACGCCATGGCCGGGGCCGGGATCCTCCGGAAGTTCGTTCCGTTCGACGTGAACGAGGCCGCCCTGCGCGCCACCGCGTCCGGGGCCGCGGCGGCGTATCCCGCTCTGTCGGTGCACGGCGTGGTGGGAGAGTTCGGCAAGGACCTGCGGGCGGTGCCGCGCGGTGGGCGGCGGCTCGTGGCGCTTCTGGGGGGAACGATCGGCAACTTCACCGGGCCCGAACGGCGGGCGTTCCTGGCGGAGATCGCCGGCATGTCCGATGCGGGTGAGACGTTCCTGCTCGGCGCCGATCTGGTGAAGGACCGTGCCCGCCTGCTCGCCGCCTACGACGACGCTGCCGGTGTCACGGCGCAGTTCAACCGCAACGTGCTGCACGTCATCAACCGGCGCCTCGATGCGGACTTCGACCCGCAGCGGTTCACGCACGTGGCCACCTACGACGAGGAGACCCAGTGGGTGGAGATGTGGCTCCGCGCCGACGGTCCGCAGGTCGTGCACGTGCGCCGGCTCGGCCTGCGCGTCACCTTCGGCGACGGCGAGGCCATGCGCACCGAGGTCTCGGCCAAGTTCCGCCCCTCCCAGATCGCCGCCGAACTGTCCGAGGCGGGCTTCGCGGTCATGTCCCAGTGGCTCGACGACGCCGGCGACTTCTCGCTCACCCTGGCCGAGCGCGTCGACGGGGCGAAACCGTAGGCTGGTCGGGGCCGTTACGGGCGCGAGGAGGCTGCTGTGGGGGCAACCGTGGTGGTGGGCACCCAGTGGGGCGACGAGGGCAAGGGCAAGCTCACCGATCTCCTGGCGGCCGAGATGGAGATGGTCGTGCGCTATCAGGGCGGCCACAATGCCGGGCACACCATCGTGGTCGGCGAGGAGTCGTTCGCTCTGCAGCTCGTCCCTTCCGGCGTGCTGTACGACCACATCACGCCGGTCATCGGCAACGGCGTCGTCGTGGATCCCTTCGTGCTCCTCGACGAGCTGGCCATGCTGGCCGGCAGGGGCATCGACACGAGCCGGCTGCAGGTATCCGGCAACGCGCACATCATCCTGCCCTACCACCAGCAGTTGGACGTCCTGAGCGAGCGTCGCCTGGGGTCCAACAAGCTGGGGACCACCAAGCGAGGCATCGGGCCCGCCTACGCCGACAAGGCCACCCGTATCGGCCTGCGGCTGCAGGACCTCTTCGATGCCCGGATCTTCCGGGAGAAGCTGGAGGCGGCGCTGCGCGAGAAGAACCCGCTCCTGGCCAAGGTCTACAACAGGTTGGGCTACGACGCCGAGGTGCTCGCCGACAAGTACCTGACCGAGTGCCGTCCGGCCCTCGAGCCGTACGTGACCGACACGGTGTCGACGGTGCACGAGGCGCTCGAAGCGGGCCGCGAGGTGCTGTTCGAGGGTGCGCAGGCCACGTTCCTGGACCTGGATCACGGCACGTACCCGTTCGTGACGTCCTCGAACCCGGTCGCCGGGGGCGCCTGCGTGGGCGCCGGTGTCGGACCGCGGCACATCGACCGGATCATCGGGATCAACAAGGCGTACACCACGCGGGTGGGCTCGGGACCGTTCCCGGCCGAGGTGGGTGGCCCGGTGGCGGATCGGCTGGTGATCGACGGGGCCGAGTTCGGCACCAACACCGGACGGCGCCGGCGGGTTGGCTGGCTCGACCTGGTCATGCTGCGCCACGCCGTGCGCCTCAACTCGCTCTCCGAAGTGGCGATCACCAAGCTCGACGTGCTCGACTCCCTCGACGTGGTGAAGGTCTGCGTGGCCTACGAGATCGACGGGCGCCGCACCGACTACATGCCGTATCACCAGTCCGACGTGCATCGCGCCCGTCCCGTGCTGGAGGAGCTGCCCGGCTGGTGCGTGCCCTTGGGCGACGTCACCCGGCCGGCGGATCTACCGACCGAAGCGGCCGCCTACCTGCGTTTCGTCGAGCGCCAGGCCGGCGTGCCGGTCACGCTGGTCGGCGTCGGTCCCCGCCGTCGCCAACTGGTGCGCCTGGAACCCTCGGCGCCGTGAGCATCCCCAACCTGCTGGCCGAGCGCTACGCCGGCGGGGAGATGAGAGCCATCTGGTCGCCCGTCTCCAAGATCCGACGGGAGCGGGAGTTCTGGATCGCCGTGCTGGAGGCGCAGCGTGCGCTCGGCGTCGACATCCCCGCCGGGGCGGCTGACGCCTACCGAGCCGTCATCGATGACATCGACCTGGATTCCATCTCGCGGCGGGAGCGCCGGCTGCGCCACGACGTCATGGCTCGCCTGGAGGAGTTCTGCGAGCTTGCGGGCTGCGAGTACCTCCACTGGGGCCTCACGTCACGCGACCTCACCGAGAACGTCGAGCAGACGCAGATCCGCGACGGTCTGGCGCTGGTGCGCACCAAGGCGGTGGCGGCTCTCGCCGGCACCGCGCGTCGTGCCGCCGAGTTCGCCACGCTGCCGCTCGTGGCACGGACGCACAACGTCCCCGCACAGGCCACGACCTACGGGCGCCGCTTCGCCGCGGCGGGCGAGGAACTGATCGGCGCCATCGGGCGCCTCGAGGCCCTCATCGAGGACTACCCGCTGCGCGGCCTGAAGGGGCCGGTGGGCACGCAGGGCGACCTGCTGGAACTGCTCGGCGGCGACGCCGCCAAGGTGGCGGCGCTGGAGGCCGCGCTCGCCGAGCGGCTCAGCTTCGCCCGCACCCTCGGTGCCGTCGGCCAGGTTTACCCGCGATCGATGGATTTCGACGTGGTCTCGTCCCTGTTCCGGGTGGCCACCGGACCGGCCGACCTGGCGACCACCATGCGCCTCATGGCCGGTCACGAACTCCTGAGAGAAGGATTCGGCGATGAGCAGGTGGGCTCGTCCGCCATGCCCCACAAGGTCAACGCCCGCTCCTGCGAGCGACTCAGCGGGCTGGCGACCGTGTTGCGCGGCCATGTGACCATGGCTGCGGGTCTCGCCGGGGTGCAATGGAACGAGGGCGACGTGAGTTGTTCGGTCGTGCGACGGATCGTGCTGCCGGATGCGTTCTTCGCCATCGATGGCGTGCTCGAGACATATCTGACGATCCTGCGAGAATTGCAGGCCTTCCCCGAAGTGGCTGCCGCCGAGATGCGGCGTTGGGGACCGCTGATGGCGAGTTCCGCGCTGCTGAGAGCCGCAACCGACGCGGGGTCGGATCGCTCGAGCGTTCATGCGCTTGTCCAGCGCCACAGCCTGGCGGCCGCCGAGGCGGAGCGCACAGGTCGGTTGTACGACCTGGCGGTTGCCCTGGGCGCCGACGACGAGTTCCCGCTGGGAGCCGATGCGGCGGCGGCGGCAATCGAAGGAGCACTCGCGCCGGGTCGTGCCGAAGCACAAGTGACTGCGTTCGTCGAGCAGGCGACCGAACTGGTGAACCGCTATCCCGAAGCAGGAGATGTTGTGCCGGAACCGCTCCTGTGACGGCGGTTTCCGGGTGTGAGGCCTGAGGCGTCAGCGGATACCGGCGGCGTGAAGAACCTTTGGAGGGACGCCGACCTCCCGCCACGCCTGATAGGAAATGCCCTTACGGTCGCTGTAGGAGGCGGCGACCTGTATGAACTCGTTCTCGAGTTCCGCGATGTCCACGTTCTGTGCCGCCGCTTCGATCGCCTTCTGTAGGTCGATGCGTTCCTGAACAAGTTGGAGGCGGGTCACCGCCTCGGCTTCCTCCAGCTGCTGTTCGACTCCGACCAGCTTCTTCTCCAAGGCTTCCTTGGAGCGACGCCTGCCCCCGGTTTGCTTCAAGCTCTCGAGCGCCTCGAGATAGTGGCGAACGGTGCGGGTCTCCGTACGCCCTTGGATCATTGCAGCTTTGTGTTCGGGCGTAACCTCTCGGGTCTTGCGATCCGAACTCTCGTCGCTCTGGCTCACAGTGACTTCTCCTATCATTGTTTACTTCGTCTTGTCCGGATCAGATCTGTTCGGACATGAGGAATCTAATCCGAGGAGGCTATCAGTGCTAGCCGGATCGCCTCTGTCGTCGTCGCGATCGCCGACCGGGTAGTTCTATTGCAAGCAGATGTTCGGCTTGATTATGTCCCGCTTGTAGTTCAACTGCATCGTCAAGGGGTGTGACCAGGTCGGCTGCGTGGGATCTCTTCGCCGGAATCTCTTGCGGTAGTCGAGACGGGTGAGTCCAACTTGAAGTGGGTGCGGGCCATCGACGGGTCCGCCGGGGAGGCTTGAAGGGGCACCCCGGCGGGCTGGGAGATCGCGTGGTCGGGCCCGGCATCGATCCGGGGACCTTCCGCTTTTCAGGCGGACGCTCTGCCGACTGAGCTACCCGACCGGAACCCGCGACCTCCGCCTTGACAGGGCGGCGTGCACTCCAAGCTGCACTACAGGACCAGAGGAGCCGACAGCCTATCCGGGCGGCCGGCCGCGCGGTGCGAGCCGGACGCGGACGCGGCTCGCTCTCGCACCCCCAACGGGATTCGAACCCGTGTTACCGCCTTGAAAGGGCGGCGTCCTAGGCCGCTGGACGATGGGGGCGGGACCGGTCAGCCTACCGGTGCAACCCTGGACGCCCGGCGCCCTTTCGAGGCAGCGGCGGCCGGCTGCTCGCGAACGCTGAGTTGGAGCCGCAGCACCGCGGTCCACAGGGCCGCGGCGCCGGCGATGTGGATGCCGACCAGCAGGGGCGGCACGCCCGTGAAGTACTGCAGATAGCCCACAACGGCCTGGGCGGCCAGCACGCCGACCGTCAGCCGGGCCTCGGCGGCGTAGCCCTGCCGTCGCCAGACCCGCCGGCGGGGATGCAACGAGCCTCTCTCCGCCAGCGCCCAGAGCAGCAGCGCCACGCCCGCGCACAGCGCCATCGCCGTTCCGTGCAGGCGCGCCAGCGAGGGGATGTGGAATTGCAGCCGCTCCACGTCGGGGTCCCCGCCGTGCGGCCCGGCGCCCGTCAGCAGCGTGCCGCTCACGACGGCCAGAACGGTCAGGAGGACCAGCAGGTTCGCCAGGTTCTCGGTCCCGCGGCGCGGCACCCCCGAGGTGTCCGCGGGGTCGGCGCCGGCGGCCCCGCCGGCCTCGCTCCGCCCGGCGCGATGGTGCAGCACCACGGCGTTCGCCACGAGCACCATCGACAGGAGGAAGTGCGCGATGACCAGCCAGGGGGAGAGGTGGTACCACACCACCAGCCCGCCCAGGACCACCTGACCCGCCACACCGCCGACCAGGCCGAGCGCCAGCACGATGAGGTCGCGCCGGCGGGGGCGCCGCAGCAGGGCCCCCAGCACCGCCAGGGCGACCGCCGCCGAGACGAAGCCGGTGATCACCCGGTTCACGAACTCCACCATGGCGTGGTACTCGAGGTCGGCCACCAGTTGGTTGTCCTCGCAGGTGGGCCAGTCCGAGCAACCGAGTCCCGAGCCCGTCAGCCGCACGGCCCCCCCGGTGATGATGATGAAGATCAGGGCGGCCAGGGCGAACAGGGTGACGCGGCGATAGGTCGTCGCCGAGATCCCCTGCCGCCCGAATGCCATCGGCGGCCAGCCTACGAGCCGGCGGGGTCGTGTCCCGCAGGGCGGATCGGATCGGAGTATTGGCCGCGCCCGTCTCGTACGCTTGCGCCGATGCCTGCGACGAGAGCCCGGGCCAGAGTCGCGTCCTACGTGGCGTTGACCAAGCCGCGCATCATCGAGTTGCTGCTCGTGACGACGGTTCCGACCATGATCGTCGCCCAGCGCGGCCTGCCGCCGGTGTGGCTCATGGCTGCCGTCATTTTCGGTGGTGCCCTGGCCGCAGGCGGCGCCAACGCTCTGAACATGGTCATCGACCGTGACATCGACAGCGTCATGCAGCGCACGCAGAACCGTCCGCTCGTGACCGGCGCGGTGAGCCCGCGCAACGCCCTGGTGTTCGCCGTCCTGCTGGAGGTCGCGGCGTTCGTCTGGCTCTGGCTGGTCGTGAACCTTCTCAGCGCCGTGTTGGCCACCAGCGCCACGCTGTTCTACGTGTTCGTGTACAGCCTCTGGCTGAAGCGGCGATCCGAGCGCAACATCGTCATCGGCGGTGCTGCGGGCGCGGTACCGGTGCTCGTGGGCTGGACGGCCGTGCAAGGTCGCCTGGGCTGGGCGCCGCTGCTGCTGTTCGCCGTCATCTTCTACTGGACGCCGCCGCACTTCTGGGCTCTGGCGGTCCGCTATCGCGACGACTATGCGCAGGTCGGAGTACCGATGCTGCCGGCCGTGCGCTCCATCCGGACGGTGGCCCTGCGGATCATCGCCTACACGGTGGTCCTGTGGGCGACGAGCATCGCGTTCGGTTTCGTGGCCGAGTTGGGGGTTCTCTACCTGGCGACGGCGCTGACGACCGGCGTGGTCTTCGTGGCACTGGGGGTCCGGCTGCTGCGTCACCGGACCCCGCAGGTGGCCATGGGGCTGTTCAACTGGTCGATCACCTACGTCGTGGTGCTGTTCGGCGCCATGGCGGTGGATCGGCTGGTCTGATGGACCCGCGCGCAGTCGGCGCGGTGGCCCCCCGGCCGTCGGTGCGGCCGGCACGCGGACACGCTGTACAGTTCGGGGCTGGATCAGGCCCCTTGGCCGTCGAGCGAGCCGATCTCGCCGTGCGGTCATGTCGAACGGACACACTGCGCCCCGCCACCGAATTCGAATGACCGTGACCGAGACCCACGCTCCCGTTACGGGCGAGCACGTCCCGCCGCCGTCCCTCGGAGAGTCATCGCCGCGGGGTTTGGCCGGGCTGCTGTCCAGCGGGGACCACAAGACGGTGGGGCGGATGTGGATCGTCGTCTCGCTGCTGCTGGGCGGGTTCGTGCTGGTGTGCGGGCTGCTGCTGCATCTCGAGCGAACGGCCCTGCCCAACGTCGATGTCTTCGTGGGGGTCGAGTCCTTCCGGCAGATCTTCACGCTCCACCGGATCGGCTTGGTCTTCCTGTTCGCGATGCCGCTCTGGATCGGACTCGCCACGTACATGGTTCCGCTGCAGATCGGTGCCCGCGGTGTCGCCTTCCCACGGGCCGCGGCGGCGGCCTTCTGGGTCTGGCTCACGGGGGCGGGCATCCTCATCGCCTCCTGGGCGATCGACGGGGGACTGGTCGCCGGCGGCGAGCAGCGGGCGGTGGAGCTGTCGCTGCTCTCCTTCGCGGTGGTGGTCCTCGCCCAACTCGCCGCGGTGGCGGTACTGCTCACGACCATGTTCACGCAGCGGCCGCACGGCATGAGTCTCGAGCGGATGCCGATCTTCTCGTGGTCCGTTCTGGTGGCGGGCGCCGTCTGGCTGCTGACCCTGCCGGTGCTGGTGGCCAACCTGGTGATCATGTGGGTCGACCTGCGTGGCGCCGGTGCGGTCCGCTACGGCGCCGGTCAGAACCTCTTCGATCAGGTCGCCTGGGTGTTCGAGCAGCCGCAGGTGTTCGTCTTCGCCGTTCCCGCCATCGGCGTCATCGGCGAGATCCTGCCGGTCGCCTTCGGCACCCCGCAGCGGCGCTGGGGCGTCATGCTCTCGCTCGTCGGTCTGGTGGGGGTGTTCAGCTTCGGCGCCGGTCTGCAAGGCTTCTTCAGCCCGTCGGCACGGACGACACCGCTGTATGTCGTAAGCGGGATCGTGCTGGCACTCGGGGTGGTGGCCCTGCTCGGAGGCTGGGCCGATCTCGGCCGCAGCACCCGCCGGCTTCCCCGTCCCAGCGGGCATCTCGCCCTGGCACTGTCGGCGCTCGGTGTCCTGGTGTTCGCGGCGATCGTGGCCTTCATCCGCGTGCTGGGAGGGGCGGTCGGGTTCCTGCGCAGCTTCGCCCGGCACAACGAGTCCTGGCAGAACGACCTGGACGGAGCGCTGGCGCCTCTCGACGATCTGCGGGGGACCATGGCCGGCGCCGGCCTGCTGGATCTCGTCGTGATGACGGCCGTCCTGGGTGCCGTGGCGGGGCTGTTCTACTGGAGTCCCAAGATCTTCGGCCGCAGGGCGTCGCACGCCGCCGGGTTCGGCGCGGCAGGGATCCTCGGGGCCGGAGGGTTGCTCGTGGGCCTGATGGGCCTAGTCGCCGGCTTCTTGGGCCAGCCCGATCAACCCAGCATGTCCTTCACCTCGGTGGGCGCCGAGGTTGCCGCGGTCCTCAGCGTCATCGGCGTGATCGGGATCCTGGCGGGCCTGGGCATCGTGGTGATCTCGGTGCTGCGCGGTGCCTCCGAGTTGGCGAGGGGTGCGACGACGGTCACCGACCCGTGGGGCGGCCACACCCTCGAATGGGTCGCCCCGTCGCCCCCGCCCGTGGACAACTTCGCCGACCAGCCGGTTGCGCCGGTGCGTTCGGCCCACCCGCTCTGGGACACGCCTCCCCCGGGCGGCGCCGATGCCCTGGGGAGTGCTCGGTGAGCGACGTCGCCGTCGAGACGACCGGGGCCGTCGCGCCGGCGATCCCGCCGCGCCGGCGGACCCTGCAGGTGGGGACCGGGTTCGCCTCGGCCGCCGTGTGTATGTACTTCGGCGGGCTGCTCGGGGTCTACTTCTCCGAGCGGGCCGAGTTCCTGCGTGCGAACCCCGGCCAATCGTGGATACCCGCGGGCGCCCGAGTCGAGCTGACGGCGCCCACGGTGATGGCCTGGACGCTGCTGCTGAGCGTCGTGACGATGCAGTGGGCCGTCCACGCCACGGCCCGCGACGACCGCCGGCACACGCTGATGGCCCTTCTGGTCACAGCGATGTTCGGCGTTGCCGTGATCAACCAGACCGCCTTCCAGTACGGGCAGATGGGCCTGACCATCGATGGCGGCAGCCTGGCGGCGCCGCTGATCTACACGATCTCGGGAAGCCACCTGGCTCTGGTGGTCGTGGCGCTCGCCTACTTGTTCATCATGGCCGTCCGCGCCATGACGGCACCGCGGACCAGCGTCCACCTCGATGGGATGTCCGCGGCCGCCGTGCTGTGGCACGTCATGGTCTTCCTGTACCTGGTCATCTGGGTCGGACTCTTCGTGACGAGATGATGGACCGCCTCGCACCCGCGGCGCCGCTGCCGCCCGTCCCGCTCGAGAGGGCCGCGGCGTGCTGACCCCCGGTTTCAAGCTCTTCTTCGGCTTCGGCGCCCTCGCCGCCGTCGGCGCCATCATCTACGGGGTCGCCACCGGTGATCCCGGCGGCGCCGACTACATCGGCGTCGTGGATCGGGACGCCTGGAAGGGCGTGATCAGCCTGGGATGGCAGGGAGGCATCGGGGAGCACACCGGCTTCATCGTGCTGGTCTTCGCGGCGCTGGTCAGCGGCGGCCTGGGCTGCCTGCTGGTTGCGTTCCGCGACGCTGACGCCGAGTCCGTGGGCGAGCTCGCCCCGAGCGGTGAGACCCCGCCGACGGTGGCGCCGACGCATCCCTCCTACTGGCCGGTCCTGTCGGCCTTCGCCGTGGCGGTGGCGGTGATCGGGCTCGTCACCCACGCGGCGATCTTCGTGATCGGCCTCATCCTCGCGGGGGTGGTGGCCTTCGAGTGGATGATCAGCGCCTGGGCGGATCGTGCGACCGGCGACGCCGGGGCGAACCGGGCGCTGCGCAACCGGCTCATGAACCCCATCGAGATCCCCGTCCTGGGCGCCGCCGGCGTGGCCATCCTCGTCGTGGGCGGCTCGCGCGTGCTGCTGGCGGTCAGCGAGTTCAGCGCGGTCTGGATCGCCGCCGGTGTCGCCACCGCGATCCTGCTGGTGGCGATGCTGTTCGCGGCCCGGCCGCGGATCGGGAAGTCGGTCATCGCCACGGTGCTGGCCTTCGCCGCCGTGGCGATCGTTGCCGCGGGCATCGTGGCGACCGCCGCCGGTTCGTACGACCACGGCGGCGGCGAGGGGCATGGGTCCGACGACGCGGCCGAGACCCACGAGGGCGAGGAGTGATGGGCACCGGCGGCGGGCGCGCTGGCCGGCGCGGCGGGCGCGTGGTGCGACGGCTCTCGCTGATCCTCGTCGCCCTGGCGGTCGCGCTGATCGTGGCGGGGTGTGCCGACGAACACCCTCTGGACACGCTCACCCCGGCCGGCCCGGACGCGGAGGAGATCAACGATCTGTTCTTCCCGGTTCTCGGGGTGGCCATCATCGTCTTCTTCCTGGTACAGGGCGCCATCATCTACCTGGCCGTGCGCTACCGGGCGCGCCGCCGCGCCGCCGCGGCAGCCGCTGGGACCGACGGCGACGAGAGCGACGACCTCTACGGGGACGAGGAGTATCCCGAGCAGGTGCACGGGAATCTCCGGCTGGAACTGGCCTGGACCATCGTCCCCACCATCCTGCTGACGGTGATCTCCGTGTTCACGCTGATCTCGCTCGTCGAGCTGAACAAGGTGTCGGCTGCCGAGGACGATCTCCGGGTGACCGTGGTGGGCCAGCAGTGGTGGTGGGAGTTCCAGTACCACCTCGACGGTGACACCGAGACGCCGCCGGACATCGTGACCGCCAACGAGATGGTGATCCCCGTCGGTCAGCAGGTGCCCCTGGAGATCACCTCCCGCGACGTCATCCACTCCTTCTGGGTCCCGCGCCTGAACGGCAAGAAGGACGCCGTACCCGGCCGCACGCACCCGTGGGTCATCGAGGCCGACGAACCAGGTCGCTACATGGGCGTGTGCCAAGAGTACTGCGGCCTCTCGCACGCCTACATGCGCAACTACACCGTCGTGCTGACGCAGGCGGAGTGGAACGAGTGGGTGGAGGGGCAACTCGTCGACGCGGTGCCGCTGGAACCCGGCGACCCGGGCTACGAGGGCCAGGAGGTCTTCCTGGCGAACTGCGCCAACTGCCACGTCGTCAACGGTGTGACCGACGTGAACCTGGACGGAGTGCCCGACGGCATGGACGACTACGACGGGGACAACGGGGACGACGACATCACCTCCGCGCTCGTCGCCGGGGCGGCCCCGAACCTCACGCACCTGGCGAGCCGCACGACGTTCGCCGGCTCGATCTTCGATCTCTACGAGGACCGGGCCAAGCGGATCCCCTACCTCGAGGTGGCCGAGCGGGGCTACTTGAACCGCGGCGACTTGGAGGCGTGGATCCGCAACGCCCCGGAGCGCAAGGCCAACGATGCCGACGGGGCGCGAGGCATGACCGCGTTCCCCGGCCTCAGCGACGGCGAGATCGACGCGCTCGTCGAATACCTGACGACCCTGCGATAGACAGGGTGACGCAAAAGCGGGAACGAACCGAGACGAGACCCACAGCGAGACACCCAGAGAGACGCACCCAAGCACCATGACCACCACCTCCGAACCTCCGCTGCAGCTCACCGCAGGCGAGCAGCTGGTGAGGCCCTCCACGTCGCTCGGCGTGCTGTCCCGCCCGAAGGGCGAGGTGGGCTGGAAGAGCTGGCTGTTCACCGTGGATCACAAGCGCATCGGCATCATGTACGGCGCCGCCGCCCTCCTGTTCCTGGTGGTCGGCGGCATCGAGGCCCTGCTCATCCGGCTGCAACTCGCCGTTCCGGGCGGCAACGTGCTCAGCGAGGACGCCTACAACCAGGTCTTCACGATGCACGGCGTGACAATGGTCTTCCTGGTGATCATGCCGATGGCCGCGGCCTTCGCCAACTACCTGCTCCCGCTGCAGATCGGCGCGCGCGACGTGGCCTTCCCCCGCCTCAACGCCTTCAGCCTCTGGGCATTCCTGGCCGGGGGGATCTTCCTCAACACGTCGTGGTTCCTGGGCGGGGCGCCCGATGGCGGCTGGTTCGGCTACGCCCCCAACAGCGGCCTGGTGTTCTCCCCGAGCCACGGCATGGACTTCTACGCCCTGGGCCTGCAGATCACCGGTATCGCCTCGCTGGTCAGCGCCATCAACCTCATCACGACGGTGCTCAACATGCGCGCTCCGGGGATGACCCTGTTCCGCATGCCGGTGCTCACCTGGATGTTGCTGGTGGTGCAGTTCCTGCTGCTGTTCGCCATTCCGGTGATCACCGTGGCGCTGTTCCTGCTGAGCTTCGACCGGCTCTTCGGTGCCAACTTCTTCAACGTGGCGGCCGGCGCCGATCCACTCCTCTGGCAGCACCTCTTCTGGATCTTCGGCCATCCCGAGGTGTACATCCTCATCCTGCCCGCCTTCGGCATCATGTCCGAGGTCATTCCCGTCTTCAGCCGCAAACCCATCTTCGGCTACCCGTTCATGGTGTTCTCCGGCATAGCCATCGGCTTCATGGGCTGGGGCGTGTGGGCGCACCACATGTTCACCTCGGGCATTGGACCGGTCTCGGTGGCTGTCTTCTCGCTCTCGACGATGTTCATCGCCGTGCCCACAGGGGTGAAGATCCTCAACTGGCTTGCCACCATGTGGGGGGGTCGATTGCGGTTCACCACGGCGATGCTGTACTCGGTCGGGGCGGTGGCAATGTTCACCATCGGCGGGCTCTCGGGGGTGACCCATGCCATCTCACCTGCCGACACGCAGCAGACCGACACCTACTACATCGTCGCCCACTTCCACTACGTGATCTTCGGCGGTTCCCTGATGGGAATGCTGTCGGGCCTCTACTTCTGGTGGCCGAAGGCGTTCGGCTACAAGCTCAACGAGCGCCTGGGGAAGGTCGGCTTCTGGGTGTTGCTCGTCGGCTTCAATCTCACGTTCGGGCCCATGCACATCCTGGGCCTGCAGGGCATGTCGCGCCGCATCCACAGCTACGCCGCCGACTCCGGGTTCAACCTCTGGAACGCCGTGGCAACCGCCGGCTCCTTCGTCATCGCCGTGGGTGTGCTGCTGTTCTTCTGGAACATCGGATTGAGCCGCCGCCGGGCGCGCGGGGCGCCGCCGCTTGGCCCCGATCCGTGGGACGCGCGCGCTCTCGAGTGGATGACGGCATCGCCGGTGCCCACGCACAACTTCGACCGCGAGATCACCGTGACTCGCCAGGACGAGTTCTGGCATCGCAAGTGGGGCTACGACGAGAACGGCAAGGTGGTGCGCATCGCTCCGACCGCCGAGGTCGCCCACGACGGGAGCGCCAAGGGCGTGCACCTGCCCTCGCCCTCGTACTGGCCGGTCGTGGTGGCCCTCGGGCTGCCGTTCGTGGCGTACGGCCTCATCTACAACCTCTGGATCACCGGTGTCGGCGCTCTCCTGATCCTGGGCGGCCTGTACGCCTGGGTCTTCGAACCTCCCGACGATCCCGAGGACCAGGCGCACGACGATCACCACGAGTCCGATCCGTCCGGCGACACCGGCAACGGTGCCGACGGGGGTGGATCGCAGGACCACAACGGCGGATCGGCCGACGGTGACGGCGCGCGGCCCTTGGCCGCCGCGGGTGCGCCGGCCGGTCCGGCCGCCGAGTCATCGGGGAATCAGCCATGAGCGACGTCGCATCCCCCGAGACGACCGTGAGCGCGCCGGCCGCCACCGGCCACACAGCCGCCGCGCACCCGCCGACGACCACGGGCCTGACCCACAACAAGCTGGCGATGTGGCTGTTCCTCGGCTCGGAGTGCCTGCTGTTCGGCGCTCTCATCGCCACGTACATGTTCGCCAAGTCCCGGCTGCCGGCCGGCGAGTTGGGGCCGAACGACGTCTTCGACATCCCGTTCACGTCGGTGAGCTCGTTCGTGCTGCTGATGAGCTCGCTGACGATGGTGCTGGCACTGTCGGCCCTGAACCGGGGCGAGGAGCGGAACTTCCGGGTGTGGATCGTGGCGACCGCCCTGCTGGGTGGCACGTTCATCGCCGGGCAGGTCTACGAGTTCACGGTCTTCTACAACCTCGGGCTCGGCTACACCACCAACATCTTCGGGTCCGCCTTCTACACGCTCACCGGGTTCCACGGCGCCCACGTCACCATCGGCATCGTCATGCTGATGTCGACGCTGGTTTCGAGCGTCCGCGGGCGCCTCAGTCCCCGGAACGCCGAGACCGTCGAGCTCATCGGCCTGTACTGGCACTTCGTCGACATCGTGTGGATCCTGATCTTCACGATCATCTACCTGTTCCCGCAGTAGCGGAGGTGCCCGCTCCATGACGCAGACTCCCTCCGTCCCCACCGAGGCCGCCGAGGACGTCCAGCCGGCCGACGCCGAGACCGAGGACGTCGCCGCCGAGCATGACGCCGAGCACGAGCACCCGTCGGACCGGCAGTACGTCAAGGTCGCCCTCATTCTCGGCGCCCTCACGGCGCTCGAGGTCGCCACCTACTTCGAGTCGGTGCACCACCTCGGCGACGCGGCGCTCTACGCGCTGCTCGTCGTGCTGATGGTCCTCAAGTTCATCTACGTCGTGGCGTGGTTCATGCACCTCAAGTTCGACTCGGTCATCTTGCGGCGCATCTTCGTGGCGGGCATCGTGCTGGCCCTGGGGGTCTACCTGGTCATGTTGACGGCGTTCCGCATCTGGGGAGCCTGAGCCCGGCGTCCGGGGGTGGGCGATGGGGGACCTGATCGACTACGACCTGTGGCGGTGGACGCCGCACCCCGAGGTGTGGCTGATCGTGCTGGCGGCGCTGGGGGTCGGGGTCTACGTCGTCCGGGGGCTGGCCCGGGCGGCGGGCGAGACAGTCGAGCGGCGCCGCAAGGGGTTCTACCTGCTGGCGGTGGGCTTCCTCTGGCTCGCCAGCGACTGGCCCATGCACGACATCTCCGAGGAGCATCTCTACTCGGTCCACATGGTGCAGCACCTCCTGATCACGCTGGTGGTGCCGCCTCTGCTTCTGCTCGCCACGCCGGAATGGCTCGCCCGGCGGGTCGTCGATCCGGCCCGGCCCCTGGCGCGGCGCCTGCTGCGGCCGATCGTGGTGGGCGTCACGTTCAACGTGGTCGTGGCGATCACGCACATCCCCTGGGTCGTGAACACCAGCGCAACCAACGGCGTCTTCCACTACACGGCGCACCTGGTCCTGTTCGTGACGGCGATCGCCATGTGGCTGCCGGTTTGCGGCCCGTTCGCCGAGCTGCGCCTGCAGCCCCTCACCAAGATGTTCTACCTCTTCGCCATGTCGGTGCTGCCGACGGTCCCCGCCGGTTTCCTGACATTCGCCCAGACCCCCATCTACGAGGCCTACGACACACCGCTGCGGCTCTGGGGGGTGACGGTCGCCAACGACCAGCAGATGGCCGGACTCATCATGAAGATTGTGGGCGGCATCTACCTGTGGACGATCATCGCCGGAGTCTTCTTCCGCTGGTCGGCCCGCCAACGGGCCGGCGAGCGTGCCGGTCCGGCCACCGGGGCGCCCGGCGCCGTGGTACCGCAGCCCGTGCCCGCCGCACCCGAGACGCTCACCTACTCCCAGGTGGTGGAGGCCTTCGAGCGCGCCGGCGAGGCGCCGCCCGAGCGCCGGGAATGAGGTCGCTGACTATGGTGGGCCAGGGTGTTCCGGCACGGTCGGCCATCCGTTGACGCGCCGCGAGGAGGGAGCCCGACCCGTGAGTCCTGAGAACGGGCTGCTGGAGGCTCTCGAGGCGTCCATCGTGGACGTCAACGAGGCCGTGCCCCTCCCGCCTGCGTGCTATGTGACCGAGGAGTTCCTCGCCTTCGAGCGTCAGGCCATCTTCGATCGGGACTGGGTCTGCATCGGCCACGAGGGGCAGATCCCGAACGTCGGCGACTACTTCACGGTGAAGCTGTTCGACGATCCGCTTCTGGCGGTCCGCGGAACGGACGGGCAGGTTCGGGTGCTGTCGGCGGTTTGCCAGCACCGCGGCATGATCGTGGCCGAGGGCGCCGGCAACGGGAGCAGTTTCCGCTGCCCCTACCACTTCTGGGTCTACGGCCTCGACGGTCAACTGCTCGGCGCACCGGCGATGGAGCAGCGCGTCGGGTTCGACAAGTCGTGCCACGGCCTCCCGCAATTGCGCAGCGAGATCTGGAACGGGTTCATCTTCATGACCTTCAACGACGAGGCCGGCGAGTTGACGCCCACGCTCGGAGGGTTGACGAGGATTCTGGAGAACTACCGGCTCGACGAGACGGTGTGGTTGGACGGAGGCACCTTCGAGGACCTGCCCTGGAACTGGAAGGTGATGCTCGAGAACTTCGTCGACGGGTATCACAACAACCGGCTGCACAGCGGCATCGGCGACGTCATGCCGTGCAGCGATGCCACGTTCTGGCCCTTCGACGAGGCGCGCGACAACCACATCTCACGTTCGAACCGCACCCTGAAGCAGGACGCCTCGTTCAACCTCACCCGGGAGCCGCTGTTCCCGGTGTTCCCCCACCTCTCCGACGAGGACCGCTGGCACTGGAATTTCGCGCTCGTGCCGCCCACGCTGGCGCTGGCCATCGTGCCGGATCAGGTGGCCTTCTTCACCGTCTTGCCAACCGGCGCGGGCAGCATCTCCATCCAGATCGGCTATCTCTTCCATCCCAGGGTCCTCGAGATGCCCCTGTTCGACGTGCTCTTCGCGCAGGCGAAGGCCGATGTCGACAACTTCAACGGCGCCGACATCCACGCCGACACGATGGTGCAGGTGGGGCTGCGCTCGCGTTTTGCACCCCGCGGCCCCTACTCCTGGCAGGAGACGACGCTGCAGCAGATCAATCGCTGGCTGGTGAAGCGCTACCGCGAGCACTCGCGGCGCGACCCTGCAGCAGCCCGCGCCGCCGGCCTGTAGCGGCTTCACGCCGCCCGGATCGCGGCGCTCGTCCGCCCGCACCGGCGCCGGGCGCCGCCCGGATACGGTTTTGTGGTGCTCGACGTTCGCCTGCTTCGGAATGAGATGGAGCGCGTTCACGCCGGCGTCGCCTCCCGTGGCGACGACACCGCGCCGCTGGCCGAGGCGCTCGACCTCGACGTGCGGCGCCGGCATCTGCTGGCGCGTCGCGACGAGTTGCGCCACGAGGTGAAGCTGCTGTCCACCGAGATCGGGCAGTTGCACCGGGACGGCCGCCGCGACGAGGCCGTCGAGTCCACCGAGCGCAGCCGGATGCTCGGCGACGAGACCCGGGCGGTGGCGGCACAGGCCGACGAGTTGGGTCGGCGTCTCGAGGACCTGCTGATGCGGGTGGCGAACCTGCCCGCCGAGGACTGCCCCATCGGCGACGGGGCGGAGGACAACCGGGTCCTGCGGGTCGAGCACTTCACCCCCGACGACTACGGGCCGCACCAGCGCGTTCCCCACTGGAACTTCACCGCCGCGATGGGCCTCTTGGACGTCGAGCGCGCCACCAAGCTGTCGGGGGCCATGTTCGCCATGTTCCGGCGCGAGGGCGCCATGCTGGCCCGCGCCCTGGTGCAGTTCGCTCTGGACCGCAACTCCGACCGATTCGAGGAGGTCCGCCCACCCACGCTCGTCCACACCGGCACCATGATCAGCACCGGCCACCTGCCCCGCTTCGCCGACGACGCCTACCACCTCGAACGCGACGATCTGTGGGCGATCCCCACCGCCGAGGTGCCGCTCACCTCCCTGTGCCGTGACGAGGTGCTCGCCGAGGCCGACCTGCCCATGCGACTCATGGCCCACACCTCGTGCTTCCGGCGCGAGGCCGGTGCGGCGGGCCGGGACACCCGTGGCCTGCTGCGCGTGCACGAGTTCGACAAGGTGGAGATCCTGGCCTACGCCACCCCCACCCAGGCCCCGGCCATGCATGCCGAACTGCTCGAGCGGGCCGAGGGAGCGATGGCGGACCTGGGACTGGCCTACCGGATCGTGGACATCTGCACCGGCGACCTGGGGGGCGCGGCGGCCCGGACGTTCGACGTGGAGGTCTACTCCCCCGGCACGGACCGCTGGCTGGAGTGCTCGTCGGTGTCGTGGTTCAGCGACTACCAGGCCCGGCGGGCCAACGTCCGCTATCGCCCGACCGAGAGCCGGGGCACACGTCTCGTGCACACCCTCAACGGCTCGGCCCTGGCGGTACCGCGGGTGTGGGCGGCGCTCACCGAGACGTGGCGCCGACCCGACGGCGCCATCGAGGTGCCGCCCCCGCTGCGCCCCTACATGCGCGGGCTCGAGGTGATCCGGTGATCGAGGCGCGGGGTGCCGCGGGGACGGCCCGATAGCGGGACAGCGACGTGGCCTCCCTCCGGTACCTGCCGGTCCTGATCCCGCCGCCGGAGGTTCCACCTGATCTCGACGGGACGGATCATCCGGTGCGGGCGGTGACCCGGGAGGTGGCCGCCGACGAGGCGTTCTGGACCCCGGCCGCGGCGGCCGAGATGACCGAACGGTTCGACGAGCTGGCACCGGACTGGTCGAACCGCCTGCGTCCCGAGGAGTTCGTCGGACTCCCCGATGCCTGCGAGCGCGGCAAACTCGAGCGCTCGGCCCTCTGCCTCGAGGTGGGCTCCGGCACCGGACTCGGCACCGTGCACCTGGCTGCGCACTTCCGCCGGGTGATCGCGATGGACCTGTCGGCGGGGATGCTGGCGCTGGCCCCGCCCACCCTGGCGCCACGGGTGCGGGCCGACGGCGCCGGCCTGCCGCTTGCCGACGACTCGGTGGACGTGGTGGCGTTGATCAACATGCTGCTGTTCCCCTCCGAGGTCGACCGCGTGCTGCGGCCCGGCGGGGCGGTTC
Source organism: Acidimicrobiia bacterium (assembly GCA_021296415.1). Taxonomy (GTDB): domain Bacteria; phylum Actinomycetota; class Acidimicrobiia; order Acidimicrobiales; family CATQHL01; genus VXNF01. Next base: position 24,918 of record JAGWAL010000003.1, read on the forward strand.
TGTGGTTCAACACGCTCGGCGTGCGCACGCCCATCCACCTGCCGGCCGCCCAGGTGGCGGAGGCGCTGCCGGGAGAATGGGGCGGCGTCGCCAGCGAGGCGCTCTGGGCGACGTGGTGCGTGCTGCGGCGGGAGCCGCTCGGGGCCTGAAGGAGCCTCAGACCGGCGCCTCGGGCGAGGCTCGGAGCCGGCGCTGCAGCTTGAACCAGACGGAAGCTCCGACGGCCACGGCTGCGCAGAGTTCGAACAGCACCGCCCAACGCAACGGATCGGACCAGTTGGCGACACGTTCGGGGATGTCGGCGATGGTGCGCGCGACGGGCAGCACGAACAGGTCGAACCGGTAGTAGGCGCCCTCCACCGCCAGCCAGAGGACACCGAACGCCGCCATCGCGATGCGGGCGTTGCGCGGCTGCATGCCGGGGCGCAGCGCCGCCACCAGGATCCCCAGCACCAGGTAGCCCGCAGCCACGGCCAGGCGTGACGGCCCGGCCGCCGCGGCCCAATTGCTGAGCGCGCCCTGCGCGTCCAGGGAGAGGTCCACGAGGACGTTGCCGGCGAGGTTGCCGCGCAACACCTGCACCTCCCACCAGCCGTACAGGGCCAGGAAGGCGCCGACGACAACCAGGAACCCGCCGGAGATGCGGTTGACGTGCGGCAGGATGCGGCGCATCGCCGCGATCACCTCGGTCCTGGCGACCGCCATCGCCAGCGTCAGAACCATGATCACCGCACACAGGCCACCGCCATAGGCGATGAACACCAGCAGCCCGTCGAAGAAGTCCCGGCTGGAGAAGGCGCTGACCACCGTGCCGAAGAAAACCGGCATGGTGCATCCCAGCGAGACGACGGCGTACGACATCCCGAACAGGAAGATGGAGGTCAGGCGGCGACTCTCGCCGCCGCGCTGCAGTCGCGGCAGGCGGAACTTGGGCTCGAAGCCCCACAGCATCGCCACGCCGAGGACGCCCATGACGATCCCCAGCACGAACGTCACCCAGGCCACCCGGCTCTCGATGACGCCGCGGCTCAGCACCGTCGAGGCCAAGGCGCCGATGGCGGCGAACACCGTCATGAATCCGGCGCACAGCGTCAGCCCCACGCCCAGACCCCGGAAGACGCTCTGCGCCGGATTCAGGCGCTTGTCGCCCTCGATGCCCAGGAAGTACGAGAGGTAGGCGGGCATCATGGCGAAGCCGCACGGGTTGAACGCCGAGATGAACCCCGCCGAGAGGGCCAGTCCGGCCAGCGTTGCCAGACTGACGGTGTTCATGGCCGGTTGCTCTGCTCCACGGTCACACCCCCAAGTGCTCGGAGATGAGCCCCCGCAGGTCCTGGGCGCGCAGCCGTGAACTGATCATGTGCACAATCATGCCCTCGGAGTCGACGAAGACGGTGGTCGGCATGCCGATTCCGCCGAATGACTGGAAGATCGTCGAGTCCGGATCCTCCGCCAATGGGTAGGTGACGCCGGTTCGTTCCGCCAGTTGGCGGGCCGCTCCCGGCTCGTCGCCCACGTTGATGCCCAGGAAAGCCACGTCGGCCGCCAGCTCGACGTGCACGGCCTCGAAGGCGGGCATCTCGGTGATGCAGGGCGTGCACCAGGACGCCCAGAAGTTGATCACCGTGGGTGTCCCGGCGAAGTCCGCCGGCGAGCCCTCCGATCCGTCGAAGTAGCGGAAGCGCACAGCGGGGATCGGCCGGTGCCCGTCGTCGGAGCCCTCGGCCGTGGCCGGAGGTGGCGCGGTGGCCTCGGTGGTGGTGACAGCGGGCGGCTCGGGCGGCGGCTCGGACCCGCCTGCGCCGGCTGGCGCGTCGCCGGCGCTACCACAGCCGGCCCCCACCAGGAGCGCCACGATCACCGTCGCGGCAAGCGCTCGGAGGGAACCGCGAATCCCGCCTGCGGGGTGCAACGCCTCAGGCCGGGGAGAAGACGGTCTGGCCGTCGTGCCGGGTGGCGGCCAGCTCGCCGAGGACACGGAGGTGTTCGAGGTGGGCAAACGTCTCGCTCTCGGCCATGTTCCCCCAGGAACGCTCCGAAAAGAGCCTCTGCATGTACTGCGGCACCGTGCCCGAGCGCAGTTCCTCCGCCGCGTTGCGGATGATGTCGAGCCGGTGCTCGTGATGCCGCCTGATGGCCTTGGCCCGGCCGCTGAGGTCGTCGAACGGGTGGCCGTGCGCCGGCAGCACCGTCGTGACCCCCTCGATGCCGTCCATGCGCTCCAGGGAGTCGAAGAAGCGGGCGAGGGGATCGGTGTGTGGGGTGAGCCCGCTGATGTGCGGCGTGATGGTGGGCAGGACGTGGTCACCGGAGAGGATGAGCCCGTACTCCGGGTCGAACAGGCAGAGGTGGTCCTCGGTGTGCCCGGGCGTGTGGAGGCAGAGCCACTCCCGCCGGGCCAGTCGCACGACCTGCGTGTCGGTCACGGTGCGCGTGGGGCGGGGCGTGGCGAACCAGCGTGGATCGTCCCGGGCGATCTCCTGCCACGTGCGCCACTCCATCTCCGTCAGTGGTTCCCGCTCGGTTCCCCACGGGTTCCTGCGCAAACTGAACCAGGGAGGACGGCCCTCGTCAGCGGATTCCTCGTCCGCCGTCGGGAGTTCGGCCTCCTCGGCGACCTCCGTCGACTCCCAGACCGGCCGGAAGGACTCGTGCGTGAGAATCTCCGCCCCGGCGAGGATGCGCAATCGCTCGGCCCCGCCGAAGTGATCGAAATGCGAGTGCGTGATGACGGCCGTGTGCACGTCCTCGACGGCGTAGCCGGCCGAGCGGAGGCGCTGTTCGAGGGCGGCGAACGACGCCGGGCTCGGGAGGCCGGGGTCCACCACCGCGACGCCACGCTCGTCGGTCAGCAGATAGCAGTTGACGTGGCCGATGCCGGGCAGATGCACGGGGAGCTGCGTGCGGAGCACGCCCGGGGCGATCTCGGTGACCTCGGTGCCGGCGGGCTCCCGTTCCTGGCGAGGCGGCCTCTGTGGCGCTGGGGTGGCCGGCGGCTCTCCGCTCACCGGGTCAACCTATCGCTGTCCCCGGTCGCTCGAACTGCCGTCTGTGGCCTTGGCGCCGGCGGGCGCGAACACGGTGCTGCGCCAGTAGCGCAACTCCTCGATGCTCTCGAGGATGTCGTCGAGCGCCCGGTGCCCCTTCTTCTTGCGGGGGCGCTTGGTGGCGAGGGTGGGATACCAGCGCACGGCCAGTTCCTTGATGGAGGACACGTCCACGACGTGGTAGTGCAGGTGGTGCTCGATCTCCGGCAGCCACCGGTTCAGGAAGCGCCGATCCATGCCGATGGAGTTGCCGCAGAGTGGCACCGTCCCCGCCTCGGGCACGTGGCGGCGGACGAACTCGAGGGTTTGCCGCTGCGCCTCCTCGAGGCTCAGCGTCGACAGGCGCACCTCGTCGGTGAGCCCGCTCTCGTGGTGCATCTTGCTGACCACGTCGCCCATGAGGCTCAGAACCTCCGGCGGCTGGTGGATCACCAACTGGAGACTGTCGCCGAGGAGGTTCAGATCGTCGTCGGTGATGACCGTGGCGATCTCGAGGACGTGATCCCGATCGGCGTCGAGCCCGGTCATCTCGAGGTCGATCCACACGAGCATGAGCGGGATGCTACCGAGGTGAGTCGACGACGGAATCACGGGCCGGTGTGTGACGCGGTCGCTCCGCCCGCTCAAGCGTCCATGGGGATCAAGCTGGGGACGGCTCCGGTGATCCTGGGGAACAACTCTGGACATCATCTGAATCCTCCCGGAGCACGGCCGGGCCTGGTGGGCGAGAGCGCCTGATGCCCTACATTCCGGCCATGGCCGTCACGGTTCCCGTGCCGCACGTCGCGGACATGAACGTCGCGGTCTCGGTGCAGCGCCTCGACGGGGAGTTGCCGCTCCCCGCCTACGCCCGTTCGGGCGACGCCGGGCTGGACCTGCGGGCCTCCGAGGACGCAGAGCTCGCCGCCGCCGGCGGCCGGGCGCTCGTGGGCACGGGGTTGGCGCTCGCCATTCCCGAGGGCTACGCGGGCTTCGTGCAGCCGCGCAGCGGTCTGGCGCGGGACCATGGCGTGACCTGCCTCAACACGCCGGGTCTCATCGACAGCGGCTATCGCGGTGAGTTGAGGGTCCTGCTCGTGAACACCGATCCGCACCAGCCGTTCACCGTCCGGCGCGGCGAGCGGATCGCGCAGTTGGTGATCCAGCCGGTTGCGGCCGTCACGTTGTGCGAGGCGGAGGTGTTGCCTCCAACCGAGCGCGGCAGCGGGGGATTCGGCTCGACCGGACGCTGAGGCTCGTGCCCCAGCGCCCTCGGGGATCAGGCGAGATCCCCCAGGGCGACGGTGAGGCTCTGCCGGAACGGCTGGCCGGATTGCCAGCGCCCGCGGCGTCGCAGTTCCACGGTCACGACGATCTCGGCCGGCATGACGTCGTAGTGGATCCACAGGCGGTCCCGCGAGCGCGAGCGGCCCAGACCGGCGTTGACGAGTTCTGTGCTGGCCGCCGCCAGCCGCGTGGCCGCGATCGTGCCGTTGCGGTGTTGCAGGAGCCCCCTGGCCGCGGTCTCGGCCAGAGCCACCGAGGCGCTCGACGCCGGCAGTGACACGCTGACGCGGCCGGCGCTGCGCCGCGCTCTACGCACAGGACTCCAGCGCCACGATCTCCGTCCGCCCGGCCCGGAAGCGGATCACCTCGCCGCCGGAGATGTCGAAGGCGATGCGGAAGGCGGCGTCGTTGGGATCGGTCGGGACGAACGTGGCCAGCGTCCATCCGGCCAGGTAGGGGTGATCCTCGACGGTGAGTTTCTCCCCCAGGCGCGACTGGAGCTCCCCCAGGTGCGTCCCCACGCCCAGGCCGGACTGCGTGCGCAGCAGGGGGGTGTCGATGTCCACCCGCTCCACGGTCCCGTGGTAGACCCACAGCGCCACGCCGGGCGGCCCGTTGGCGGGTGTGATCACGTAGCAGTCCGCCCCGCCGGCGGGCACGCCCTCCCAGACGGTGCCCACCCGTTCGGCCGACTCCTCCGGCGACATGCCGAAGTAGACCGAGCCGATACCCACCGTCGAGACCTTGGACCGCTCATCGAAGGCGGACTCGGCGAGGGTCGTCGTGCCGTCGGTGTCCGGAGCCGGGGCGCTGTCCGGAGCCGGGGCGCTGTCGGTCGTCGGTACCCCGTCGTCACCCTCGGCGGCGGTGTCGGCGGGCCCGGACGCGGTCTCCTGGGTGGGCGAGGTTGCGGCGCCGGCGGGCTCGCCAGCCGTGCCCGTGCGTTCTCCGGCCACTTCCTCGGGCTCGGGACCGGCAGCCGGGTCGGCGGTCACCACGGCGTCGGGAGCCGTTCCCGCACGATCGGTGGTGGTCGGAGCCGTCCCGTCGGGGCTCTCGCCGGTGTCCCCCGCCGCACTCTCGTCGCCGGCTTCCGGCTCCTGGTCGCCGGATCCATCCGGGGTCGCGGCCCCGTCCCCGGCGCCGGAGGTCGTCGTCGTCCCGCTGGAGGGTCCCGACCGCCCGCTCAGCGACGAGGCGTCCGGCGACTCCGAACTGATCGTGCAAGCGCCGATGAGAATCGCCAGACCCGCCAACGCGACGCCCGCCGTGTATCCGCATCGGCGGAGCCGCGGCCGTCGCTCGTGCCGCCGGCGAGGGCCCTGGGGAGGTCTCATGGTTCCAGACTACGAGGCACCACCGAGCGCCTCGCGCACCACCGAGAGCAGGTGAGGGGTGCCCCCGGTGGGATTCGAACCCACGATCTGCGGAATGGGTGTGCGATGCCTTGTGGGGCTTGGCGACGGGGCGCCTCGGTTCCGGGGTGGGTGAGCGGGGGTGCCCCCGGTGGGATTCGAACCCACGATCTGCGGATTAAAAGTCCGATGCCTTGCCGGGCTTGGCTACGGGGGCTCCTCGATTATCGCAGTTGGGAGCGCTCCGCCCACCCGACCGGGGTGCCGCCGGGACCGCTGTGCCGGCCCGGTCAGGGTGCGCCGGCCCCGCGGCCCGCCTCGACCGCCTGCGAGCTGTGCTTCTCGGCGTCGCCGACGGTGACCGCCTCGCCGACGGTCACCGCGTCGTCGGTGACGGTCACCCAGCGCCCCGAGAGGTTCGGCATGGGAGCCATCGGCAAGCCGGACCGGATGGTGAGGTTGCTGATGACCCCGCCGTGGGTGATGACCAGTAGCTCCGGGGTACCCCGGCAGTTCGCCAGCGCAGCCAGGTCGATCAGGGCGGCATCCACTCGAGGCGCCAGCAACTCGTCCGTCTCGTACTCGTCGGGACGCCGGCCGCCGGCCAGATAGCCCGGCCAATCCCGCTCGATCTCGTCGACGGTCAATCCCTGCCACGGTCCCGCGTACCGCTCGCGCAGGCGCGGTTCTTCGGTGATCGTCTTGATGCCGGCACTCGCCGCGATGATCTCGGCGGACTGGCGGGCACGCCGCAGGTCCGAGCTCACGAGCATCTCGAAGCGCGCCAGCAGCGGGCCGGCTTCGGCCGCGTGGCGCCGGCCGCGCTCGGTGAGCGGGGTGTCGGCCTGGCCCTGCCAGCGCCCCTCGGCGTTCCATTCGCTCTCGGCGTGTCGCAGGAGCAGGAGTCGGGCCACGACGGGCGACGATACCGGCGAGCCGCCCGCTCCGGCGGTGCCACGGGCGGCGGCGACTTCTACGCTCATGGTGTGCCGACCCTGCGACTCTTCGCTTCCGTGCGCCAGGCCGCCGGTGTGGCCACGGCGACCATCGGGGGTGCCACGGTGGGCGACGTGCTGGCCGCTGCCTCCGAACGGTTCGGGCCGGCCTTCGAGGAGCAGCTGCAGTCCTGCCGGATCTGGCGGAACGGCGAGCCCGCCGCGCTCGCGGATCCCGTTGGGGACGACGACGAGATCGCCGCGCTGCCGCCGGTCTCCGGCGGTGCCGGCGGCAGCGGCCGCCTTGCCGTCATCTCCATGCACACGTCCCCGCTGGTCCAGCCGGGCTCCGGCGACAGCGGCGGGATGAACGTCTACGTGCGCGAACTCTCGGCTGCGCTCGCCCATCGCCAACTGGAGTGCTCGGTGTACGTGCGCCGGTTCCGCCACGATCTGCCGCCGGAGGTGCACGTGGAGCCCGGCGTGCGGGTCGTGCACGTCCCCGCAGGCCCTGCCGACCTGCCGAAGGAGCAGCTCGCCGCCGCGCTGGACGACTTCACCGACGGCGTTCTGGCGGACATCCGGCGTCAGGGCGGGGTCGCTGCCATCCACGCCCACTACTGGCTGTCCGGCGTCGCCGGGCATCGGATCAAGCACGCCCTGGACCGGCCCCTCGTCACGACGTTCCACACGCTGGCGAAGGTCAAGGAGGTGCTGGGCGAAGTGGAGTCGCCGGGACGCGCCCGCGCCGAGGAGGAGGTGGTGGCCTGCTCGGACGTGATCTGCGCCGCGGGACCGACGGAGGCCGAGCAACTCGTCCGCCTGTACGGCGCGCCCGCCGACCGGGTCGAGATCGTCGCTCCGGGCGTCGAGCACGCCCTGTTCTCGCCCGGCGACCCCGACGGCGCCCGGACGGCACTGGACATCGGTCCCGGACCGGTCCTGCTGTTCGTCGGGCGGGTCCAGCCGCTGAAGGGACTCGATCTTGCGGTCGAGACACTGGGCGCTCTCGCGAGCCACCGCGCCCAACTGCTCGTCGTCGGGGGCCCCAGCGGGCGGCAGGGCCGGGCCGAACTGGCGCGGGTCCGGCGCTTGGTGGCCGACGCCGGGCTGGGCGATCGCGTGCGCTTCGTGGCCCCCCAGCCGCACCATCGGCTTGCGACCTACTACCGGGCCGCGGACGTGGTGCTGGTGCCGAGCCGCAGCGAGTCCTTCGGCCTGGTGGCGCTGGAGGCGGCGGCGTGCGGCGCCCCGGTGGTGGCGGCCGAGGTGGGCGGCCTCAAAGCACTCGTGCGGCACGGGCGCACGGGCTACCTCGTGGCAGACCGAGACCGTGCCACGTGGGCGCGCCGCACCGAGGAGATCTTGGATGATCCGCTCACGGCCGCGGCGATGGCCCTGGAAGCGGCCACCCGCGCCAGGGAGTATTCCTGGGAGGCCACCGCCGAGTTGCTGTCCGGCTGCTACCGCGGCCTGCGCCGCCGCCGCCTCGTGGAGTGCGTTGCCTGATGGGCTTCCGGCCGGCATCGCCTGCCGAACTCGACGAGATGGAGCGGGGGATCGATGCCTGGGCGGCCCGGCAGCTGGCCGAGGACAACTGCGTGGCCTCCGTCGAGCGGGCCGAGGCGCCGCTGCGCCGCTGGTACATCCGCGTGCTCGGCGAGGAGAAGGCCGTCTTCTCGATCTGGCTGACCCTGCAGCAGCGCTCGCTGCACTTCGAGACCTACTTCGTGCCCGCTCCGGAGGAGAACCACGAGCGGCTCTACGAGTACTGCCTGCGACGCAACCTCCGGTTGCGGGGCGCGCGCTTCGCCATCGGGGCCGAGGACGCCGTCTTCCTGGTGGGTGAGGTGGATGCCTTCGACGCCGACGACGACCGGCTCGACCGCATCCTGGGCACGCTCTACGAGGCCACCGAGCAGCACTTCCGTCCGGCGATGCGCATCGGCTACGCCTCCCGCTTCCGCGGTTGAGCCCGGCGCAGGTTCGTGGGCGCCGAGCCGGCCGGCGAACCTGATGACTTGAAACATCACATTATCTCAAGAGACTCCTTGACTTAGTAGTGATATTGTCCTATAGTTCCATATACGCCACCACAGAGGGGTGTCGGACCGGCTCTATCGGGGAAGCGGCCGGCCCGGCGCCCCTCGCCTTTCCGGGCCCCCCGGCGGCCGGGCTAGGGTGCAGACGTGGGCTTCCGGCTGCAGTTCATCGGCGGCGGCAAGATGGGCGAGGCGCTCCTGGGGGGGCTCTGCGCCGGGGGCTGGGCGCAGCCCGGCGAGTTGGCGGTGGTGGAGACCTTCGCGGCGCGCCGTGACGAACTGGCCGGCCGCTACCCCCGGACGCTCGTGAGCGACGTGGCGCAACGGGGCGTCGATGCGGTCCTGGCCGTCAAGCCCAACGACATCGAGGCCGCCGCCGGCGGGCTGCGCGGCCTGGGCGTGCCCCGGGTGCTGTCGATCGCCGCCGGTGTGCGCACGCGTTCCCTGGAGCACTTGCTGGGCGCCGGCACGCGGGTGGTCCGCGCCATGCCCAACACGCCGGCACTCGTGGGCGCCGGCGTCTCGGCGGTGGCCCCCGGTGCCTCGGCCACCGACGACGACGTGGCCTGGGCGGTCGACGTGCTCAGCAGCGTCGGCGCCACCGAGATCACCTCCGAGCAGCAGCTCGACGCCGTCACGGGACTCTCCGGCTCGGGTCCGGCCTACGTCTTCCTGGTGGCGGAGGCGCTCATCGCCGCAGGCGTGGCGGAGGGGCTGGCGCCCGGCATGGCGGACACCCTGGTGCGGGAGACCATCCGCGGCGCCGGCGAGTTGCTCGTGCGTGCCGACCGGCCTCCGGCCGGGCTGCGGGCCGACGTCACGTCGCCCGGCGGCACCACCGCAGAGGGGTTGCGGGTTCTGGAGGACGCAGGGATCCGCGACGCCTTCGCCGCAGCAGTCGCCGCCGCCACCCGACGCTCGCTGGAGTTGAGCGGCTCCTGAAAATCCCGCGCCCGGCAGCGCCCTGTGGCCACTGTGGCGTGCGGGCGATTTGTTCGGCGTGTTGCGCCTGCCTACTGTGTGCACTGCGGAGTAGGGGGAGCAATGGACAAGGCACAACAGCGGCCGCGGTTCATGACCGTGGCAGAAGTGGCGGAGTTGATGCGCGTCTCGACGATGACGGTGTATCGCCTCATCAAGGCCGGCGATCTTCCCGCCGTCCGGTTCGGCAAGTCGTACCGGCTCGACGAGGCCGACGTGGACCGTTACCTGGCGGGCCAGTACACCACAGCCGTCTGAGTCCCTGCGCTACCGCACGGTCTCGTTCCTCTCCGACTACGGGCTGGCCGACGAGTTCGTCGGCGTCGTCAAGTCGGTCATCCTCTCGATCGCTCCCGACGTCCGGATCGTCGACGTCACCCACGACATCGCCCGGTACGACATCCGCGGCGGCGGCCTCACCCTGGCGCGGGCTGCGCAGTACCTGAATCCCGGGGTCGTGCTGGCGGTGGTGGACCCCACCGTGGGCACCGACCGCCGGCCCATCGCCGTGGAGGTGGGCGGCGGGTCGTCGGTCCTCGTGGGTCCCGACAACGGGTTGCTGGCGCCCGCCGTGGGCCTCGTGGGCGGCGCCACACGGGTGGTGGAGCTGCGCAACGAGCAGTACCGGGCCGGCGGGGATGCCCGCACCTTCGACGGCCGCGACGTGTTCGGCCCCGCGGCCGGCCACCTGGCCGCCGGCGTGCCGCTGAGCGACCTGGGTCCGCTGATCGATCCCGCGGGCCTGGTGCCGGGCATCGTCGCCAACGCCGCGGTGCACCCGGACAGCGTCGAGGCGGAGGTCCTGTGGGTGGACCACTACGGCAACGTGCAGCTGAACGTGGGCCCCGAGGATCTGGCGCACCTGGAGGATCCCATGACCCTGCAGACGGCGGATGGGCGGCGGGCGGTGCGGCGGGCCGCCACCTACGCCGCCATCGCACCGGGCGAGGTGGGGGTCGTCGTCGATTCCTACGGGCTCGTGTCCCTGGCGCTGGATCGCCGCAACTGCGCGGCCGAACTCACGCTGGAACCGGGATCGGCGGTGACCCTCAGCCGGCACGATGGCACCGCCGGGGCCGGCGCGGCGGGCCGCGGCAGTACCGTGACGGTGCGTCTCGGCGACCGCACAGGAGGCACCCGATGAGACACGGCACCAGCATCGTGATCGCCATCCTGCTCGTGGCCGTGCTGGTGGCCGGCGTGCTGCAGATCTTCTTCCTGGCCCGCTGAACGCCCGGTCCGCCGCGGCGACGCGGCCGACGGGACACTTTGTGAATTAGAGAACTCTCACTAGCCTCACGCCATGCGCGTGGGCGGTTCGATGGGCGACGGCTACGACTCCATCCCCGCCGCCGCCGTGGCACGCCTGCCGATCTACCGGCGCGTCCTGCTGGAACTGCTGTCCACGCGGGTGACGACCGTGTCCTCGACGCGCCTGGCGACCCTGGCCGGTGTGAACGCCGCCAAGGTCCGCAAGGATCTCTCCTACCTCGGCTCGTTCGGCATCCGCGGCGTGGGCTACAACGTGGAGCACCTGCTCTACGAGGTGAGCCGGGAGCTGGGGCTCACGCACGACTGGCCCGTCCTCATCGCGGGTCTCGGCAACCTGGGCTCGGCGCTTGCCAACTACGGCGGTTTCGTGGAGAGGGGCTTCCCGGTGCGGGCTCTCGTGGACACGGATCCGGCGAAGGTCGGCGGGGAGCTGGCCGGTGTGCCGATCCGGCACCTGGACGAGTTGGAGGCGATCGTGGCCGAGAGCCGGATCGCCATCGGGATCGTGGCCACGCCGGCGCCGGTCGCACAGGACGTGGCCGACCGCCTGGTGGCCGCCGGTATCGGTTCGATCCTGAATTTCGCCCCCGTCGTCGTGACCACCGCGCCGGGAGTCAGGCTGCGCAACGTGGACCTGGCGGTGGAGTTGCAGGTGCTCAGCTTCTACCAGCGGCGTCACGTTCCGGCCGGTGCCGCTGACCTGCTGGAGCCGTCGGCGGTCTCGGGGCCGGTCTCGCGCCCCGCTGGCTAGATTGAGCGCGTGTCCGTCCTAGCCATCGGGCTGAACCATCGCTCCGCGCCGCTGGAGCTGCTGGAACGGCTCAGCACGCCGCATGCGCATCTCCCGAAGACGCTGGCCCGGCTGTCGGAACTGCCGAACGTCGACGAGGCGGTCGTGCTCGTGACGTGCAACCGCCTGGAGGTGTACGCCTGGGCGGAGAAGTTCCACTCGGCCTACGAGGACATCTTCGACCACCTCGCCGAGCAGGCCTCCGTGCCTGCGCCGGAGATGAGCGGCTCGGTCTACTCGCTGTACGGCGTGGACGCGGCCCGCCACCTGTACGCCGTGGTGAGCGGGCTGGATTCGGTGGTTCTCGGTGAGGCGGAGATCCAGGGCCAGGTGCGACGGGCCTGGCAGACCGCGGAGGCGGCCGGCACCGCCTCCGCCAACCTCAACCCTCTCTTCCGGCAGGCCCTCGGGGTCGGCCGGCGGATCCGGGCCGAGACCCGCCTGGGCCGGGAGCTGACGTCGGTCTCCGAGGCGGCGGTGGCGCTGGCCTCGGGCCGCCTCGGCGGCTTCGCCGGCCGCCGCATCGCCGTGCTGGGGGCCGGCGAGATGGGCGGCGGCATGGCGAAGGCCATCGCGCCTGTGCGGGGCGCGGAGCTGGTTCTGGCAAGCCGGTCGTGGCAGCGAGCACAGGACCTGGCACCCACGCTGGGGGCTCGCGCCGTTCACCTGGACGAGTTGGCGGCCGAACTCGTCGACGCCGACGTGCTGTTCACCTCCACGGCGGCCACCTCGCTGGTCCTGGACTTCGATGAGTTGGACAAGGTGATGGCGGAGCGAGGCGGGCAGGAGCTGCTCGTCGTCGACATCGCCGTACCCCGCGACGTGGATCCCGCCGCCGCGGCGATCGACGGCCTGGCGCTGTGCGACATGTCCGATGTGCGGGCCTTCGCCGTCGCCAATACCGGCCACACCGAGGCGGAGATCCGCAAGGCGTGGGGCATCGTGAACGCCGAGGCCGAGCGGCACGACGCCGGGGCCGCCGGGCGCGAGGTGGCACCGCTGATCGGCGAGTTCCGGCGCCGGATCTGCGACATCTCCCAGGCCGAGTTCGAACGCTTCGACTCCCGGCTCGCTTCGCTCGACGCGGCGCAGCGCCGGACGGTGGAGGCGCTGGTGCACGGCATCGTCAACAAGGTGCTGCACGAGCCCACCGTCCGCCTGAAGGATGCCGCCCCCGACGGTGGGAGCGACCATCTGGCCGGTGCTCTCCGCGAGCTCTTCGGCATCTGAGGGCGCTGCCTCCGGCCGCAGGCCGGCGCCGCGCCGGCTGCGCGCCGCCACGCGTTCCAGCCCCTTGGCGCTCTGGCAGACGGCGGCGATCGGCGGCCTGCTGGCGGGGGCTCATGCCGGGCTGCTCACCGAGGCCGTGGCGATCCGGACCCAGGGGGATCGCCTCGCCGAGGCCTCGCTCGCCGACATCGGCGGGAAGGGCGCTTTCGTCGGCGCCCTGCAGGCCGCAGTGCTGGACGGCCACGCCGACCTGGCGGTCCACTCGGCCAAGGATCTGCCGTCGGCCACGCCCGAGGGGCTCTGCATCGCCGCGATACCCCGCCGCGGCGAGGTGCGCGACGCCCTCGTCGGGTCGCGCCTGGCGGATTTGCCGCCTGGAGCCGTCGTGGCGACCGGTTCGGCACGCCGCCGCGTGCAACTGGCGGACCGGCGGCCCGATCTGCGCTTCGCCGACCTGCGCGGCAACGTCGACACCCGCCTGGCCAAGGCAGCGGGTTTCGACGCCATCGTGATGGCGCTGGTGGCGCTGGAGCGTCTCGGCCGGGAGCCCGCAGTGCTGGAGGCCCTGCCGGTGGATCTGATGGTGCCGCAGGTGGGTCAGGGCGCTGTGGCGGTGGAGTGCCGAGCGGGCGACACCGAACTGCGCGAGCTGCTGTCGGCCATCGAGGATCCCCGCACGCGCCGCTGCGTGGACGCCGAACGGGCCTTCCTGGCCGCCCTCGGCGGTGACTGCACCGTGCCCGCCGGCGCGCACGCCCGCCTCGCCGGCGCGGCGGTGCGTGTGCGCGGCGTGCTGGCTCCTTCGGTGGGTGATCCCCTGCGGCGGGCCGAGATCAGCGACGAGAACGCCACCCGGGCCGGCCGGCGCCTCGCGGAGGCGCTGCTTGCCGGGGCAGCCTGAGCGGCTGGCGATGACCGCTGTGGCCACAGACGATCGGTTGCCCCTCTCGGGACGGCGGGTGCTGGTGGTGCGGCCCGCCGCACAGGGTGCCGCCAGTGCGGAGATCCTGCGGGCCGCGGGGGCCGAGCCGGTGCTGGTGCCTCTCATCGAGCTGAGGCCGCCCGATGACGGCGGGGCTGCGCTGGCAGATGCGGCGCGGCGGTTGGGGGAGTACGACTGGCTGATCTGCACGTCGGCCAACGGCGCCGATCGCCTGCTGCAGGCTCTCGGCGATGCCGCCGTGCCCGGTCTGCGGGTTGCCGCCATCGGGCCGGCCACCGCCGCGGCCCTCGCCGCGGGCGGCATGACGGTGTCGCTCGTACCCCGGCAGTACGTGGCGGAGGGTCTGCTGGAGGTCTTCGCCCCGCCGGCAGGCGGCGACGGCCGGGTGCTCCTCGTCCGGGCTGCCGTCGCCCGTGACGTGCTGCCCGACGGTCTGCGCGCCATGGGCTGGTCCGTCGACGTCGTGGCCGCCTACCAGGCGGAGCCCCGGATGCTGGATGCCGGCGAGCACGCCGCGGCCGCCGGCTGCGACACCGTCGTCTTCACCTCCCCCTCGGTCGTGGAGGCGTTCTGCGACCAACCCCGGCCGCTGCCGGTGCCCCCGACGGTGGCCGCCATCGGACCCGTCACAGCCGCGGCCGCCCGGCGTCGTGGCCTGCCCGTGCATGTCGAGGCCGCCGAGCACACCCTCGCGGGGATCGTGGCCGCACTCGGCGCCGATGCCGGCTAGGAGAGTGCCGGGCGGCGCAGCCGCCTCCCCCTCCCTCGAGGTGGTCCGCCGGCCGGCCCGGTCGGACTCAACACCACCCGGAGACCCGGACAGTATGAGCGTCATTCCGGCGAAGGCCGGAGTCCAGCGGCTGCAACAAGCCGACAGTGCCCGCCGTGGACGTCGTCCCGGCAAGTGCCGGGGCGTTCGTAGACTCCCGCCGTGACCTTCCCCACGCACCGGCCCCGTCGCCTCCGTCGCACCGCGGCTCTGCGGCGGCTCGTGGCCGAGACCGCGTTGCGCACCGACGACTTGGTGGCCCCCCTGTTCGTGCGGGAGGGCATCGGAGAGCCGCAGCCGGTGCCGTCGCTGCCCGGTGTCGCCCAGCACACCGTCGCCTCGCTGCGCCGGGAGGTTCGCCGCCTCCGCGACCTGGGCGTCCCGGGGGTGATCCTCTTCGGTGTGCCGGCCCGCAAGGACGCCGAGGGATCGGAGGCCTGGAACCCCGACGGCATCGTGCAGATGGCCCTGGCCGAGTTGCGCGGCGAGGTGGGCGATGACGTGGTGCTGATGGCCGACCTCTGCGTGGACGAGTACACCGATCACGGGCACTGCGGCATCCTGGCCCCCGACGGATCGGTGGACAACGACGCCACCTTGGCCGTCTACCGGCAGGCCGCCGTGGCCCAGGCCACCGCCGGCGCCCACGTGTGCGCCCCCAGCGGGATGATGGACGGGCAGGTGGCGGCGATCCGCAGCGCCCTCGACGCCGCCGGGCACGAGTCCGTGGCCGTCCTGGCCTATGCCGCCAAGTACGCCTCGGCGCTATACGGACCTTTCCGCGACGCGGTGGACGTGACGATCCGCAGCGGTGACCGCAAGGGCTACCAGCAGGACTGGCGCAACGCCCGCGAGGCGCTGACCGAGGTGCGTGCCGACATCGCCGAAGGGGCCGACATGGTGATGGTCAAGCCGGCGGTCACGTACCTGGACGTCATTGCCCGCACCCGCGCCGCCGTGAACGTGCCGCTCGGCGCCTACCACGTCTCCGGTGAGTACGCCATGATCGCCGCCGCCCATCGGCAGGGCTGGATCGACGGCCCGGCGGTTGCTCTGGAGCAGATGACCGCCGTCAAGCGGGCGGGCGCCGATTTCATCCTCACCTACTTCGCCGCCGAGCTGGCCGAGGCGCTCGGTGGCTGAGCGTCCGCCTGCCGCCGGCGACGCCGCGGTGAGCAACGCTCAACTGTTCGAGCAGGCCTGCGAGGTGCTCCCCGGCGGGGTGAACTCGCCGGTGCGGGCATTCGGCTCCGTGGGCGGCACGCCGTACTTCGTGGACCGGGGCCGCGGCGCCCACGTCTGGGACGTCGAAGGCAATCGCTACATCGACTACGTCCACAGCTACGGCCCCGGCATTCTGGGCCACGCCCCGTTCACTCTGGTCAAGGCGGTTGCCGCGGCCGCCGCTGACGGCACCAGCTACGGCGCCCCGACCGAGCGCGAAGTGCGCCTGGCCGGCGAGATGTGCGCCCGCGTGCCCGGACTCCAGATGGTCCGGCTGGTCTCCAGCGGCACCGAGGCCGCCATGTCCGCGGTGCGCCTGGCGCGCGGCGCAACCGGGCGCAGCAAGATCATCAAGTTCGCCGGCTGCTACCACGGTCACTCGGACGCCCTGCTGGCGGCGGGCGGCAGCGGCGTGGCCAACCAGGGGCTCAGCGGCTGCGACGGCGTGACTCCCGGCGCGGTGGCCGACACGGTGGTGGCGCCCTACAACGTGGTGCCGCAGGTCGACGACGCCACCGCGGCGGTGCTCGTGGAGCCGGTGGCCGCCAACATGGGCCTGGTGGCACCCGTGCCGGGCTTCCTCGAGGGACTGCGGGCGGCCTGCGACCGGGCCGGGGCGTTGCTGGTCTTCGACGAGGTGATCACGGGCTTCCGGCTGGCCCGCGGCGGGGCCACGGAGTTCTACGGGGTACGGCCCGACCTGTGGTGTTTCGGCAAGGTCATCGGCGGTGGGCTGCCGGTGGGCGCCTTCGGCGGCAGTCGCGAGCTGATGCGCCACCTGGCCCCGCTCGGCGGCGTTTACCAGGCCGGCACGCTCTCGGGGAACCCGCTGGCCACCGCGGCCGGCCTCGCCACGCTCGCGGCCCTCGACGCCGCCGCCTACGAGCGCCTCGAAGCGATCGCCGTGCGGCTTGCCGCCGGGCTGGAGGAGGCGTTCAACTCGGCGGTGGTGCCCGCGGTGGTGCCGCGGGTCGGCTCGCTGCTTGGCCTCTTCTTCGGCGGCGAGGCGCCGCAGAACTTCGACGAGGCCGCCGCATCGGTGGCGAGAGGCCTGTACGCGCCGTTCTTCGGTGCAATGCTGCGCCGCGGTGTTGCGCTGGCCCCCGGCCCCTACGAGGCCATCTTCGTCAGCCTCGCCCACAGCGACGCCGACATCGACGCCACCATCACAGCCGCCACCGAAGCCGCCACCGAAGCCGCCACCGAAGCCGCCACCGAAGTCGCTTAGCCCGGCCTGTGGCGGTCCGGGCGGGGGTCCGGGGTGCCGCTCTGCTCCTCCACGTAGGCGAAAGTCGTCGCAGTTCGACTCCCCGACCCCTCGCCCTCGGTGGCTTGTGGCGAGCCGGATCAGTGGGTCTCGCGGGACATCCGCACCATGGCCTCGCTGGCCTCCCACAGCCTGGCCCCGTTGTGCGGATCCGCTGCATCCGGCGAGACCTGCTTCCGGTGCATCATGTGCAGGTACATCCCGGTGGAGCTCCCGGCCTCCTCTGCACAGCAGAGGTGGACGACGGGGCCGATCGCCTCCTCCGGAGACTGGAAGAACCGCCGCAACCAGGCGTTGACGATCGGCCTCAGCAGCGTGGGCGCGCCCTTGACGATGTTCGTGGCGACCCCTCCCGGGCACAGCGCGTGCACCGCCACGTCGACCGAATCGCCGGGGTTCAGGCGGCGGGAGAGCTCGGTCGCGAACGTGCAGAGGACCAGCTTGCTGCCGGCGTAGCGCCGCATGCTCTCCCCCATCCCGTATTCCGTGTACGCCCCGAAGCGGTCGAAATCGATGGCCTCGGCGGACCTGTGTGAGTCCGAAGCCACGAAGATGATCCGCGGGGTCTCGCCGGCCCGGCTGGACGGACGTATGACGCCGTCCTGCAGCCAGCGGTGGATCATCACCCGCGATGTCAGGAAGTGAACCGCGAACATGACGTCGTATCCCTGCGGCGTCCGCGTCGACCGGGGCGCCATGAGCCCGGCGTTCATGAGCGCGATGTCGATGCGGAGGCCGCGCCGCTGCAGTTCGTCGCAGCAGCGATGCACCGAGCGAAGATCCGACAGGTCAACCTCGATCAGCTCCACGGCATCGGATCCGGAAAGTCGCCTGATCTCGTCGCAGGTTCCGTCATGCCCCGGCCGGCAGGCCAGGATCATGTTCCCGCCGCGCCGTGCGAGCTCGATCGCGGCGGCCCGACCCAGTCCGCTGTTGGCCCCGGTCACCAGGCAGGTTCTGCCGTCGATCCGCACCTCCTCCGGAAGAGGGTCGATGCTTGGGGTCCGCAGATCCCGGAGGTCGCGGGTCGCCTTGGTCATGGCGTTGAACACGTTGCCGCGGCCCGTCCTCCGGGCTTGTGGTGTCACGGCGAAGAGTGTCCCGGGGGCCGACGATGGTTCGGGCTCAGTGGCCTGCTGCGGGTCTATTCGAACGGGATGGCATAGTGCTCGCGGTAGCCCGCGAAGGCCTCGTCCACGTCGTGCTCGCTCAAGCCGAAATCGCCCAGCCGGTAGACGTGTTTCCCGAAACGGTTCTGCGGGTTCGCCTGCATGCACTGTGCGGCCCGGCGCTCGGCCTCGTCGTCGAACGGGATCCCGGCCTGCTCGCAGATGCGCCGGAGTTCGGTGTTCGGGTCCCTGATCAGGTCGTAGTACGAGACGTCGACGAAGCGGCCGGCGCCGGTCCCCGTCCGGACCTGCATCGATCGTTGAACCATCCTGCGGGTCTTGCGGAACCAGTGTTCGCCGATCTCGATCGGATCGACCTGATCGCTGAGAATGCCGCGGGCGTGGGCAACCAGGCTGCAGAACGAGGGGACCGTCTTGCGCGGATCACGGTGGGTCTGCACGATCGTGGCGTTGGGGAACACGCGCCGGAACGCGTCGAGGTGTTCCATGTGCTGGGGGGTCTTGAGTACCCAGGTGCGACCGGGGCGCTGCCAGCAGAGGACCTTCAGGACCCGGTGGAGGTACTCGTAGGTCCACGTGTGATCCTGCCCCTCCAGCCAGCGGGAATAGCTCGGCACGGACATGGTGGCCTCACCCGACTGGCTCATGAAGGTCAGATCGATCAGCAGGACCTCCTCCTCCGGTTCGGCATGATCGGTCGGATGGATCGCCTTGAAGTCGGGCGCCAGATAGGAGAACACCCGCTCGGCCAGAACTGCACGCCGTGCGCGGGCCCTCTCGCCGCGTTCAGGATGATCGATGGCCGGCACCGGGTTCAGGACCTCCGCCCCGGTGATTCCCCGGATATCGGGGTGGGAGTTCAGCAGGCGTTGCAGCAGGGTGGTGCCGGAGCGCTGCAGTCCCGCGATCAGGACGATCGTGCCGAGGTGGATCTCATGGATCTCCGGATGCCTGCGGAGCAGCTCCTGGATCCGCAACCGGTTCACCAGTGCGGCGCCGAGTCGCGTCTTCTGAATCTGCCGTCCGGTTGCGTTCAGCCGGGCTTCGTCGTTGATCGAGTCGACCAACGTGTGCAGGGCGCGGAGGTGTCCATCGGTGCCGAAGTCCGTCAACCCGGTCTTCCGCTGTGCCGAGTGGACGAGTGAATCGACATCGAGACGACCGGAGAGTCCACCGCGCCGACCCGTGTTCCCGATCCGGTTGAGGACCTTGACCGGCACAGGTCGGTAGGGGTTCGCATAGTCCGTCGAAGTCACGAGCCGCTCCTGGCAGCGATCGTCCGTTCCGTCGTCTTCGGCAGGCCGTCGAGCTTGACCAGCCGTGTCCGGGGTTGGGGATGCTCCTTCGCCTGCACCCACCGGAAACACATGGTGCCAGACGTGTGACCGGCAGTCTGGATCCAGTTGGGACGGCCGGGGTTCTCGTGCGCCACGATCAGGCGCACGGAGCCGTCGTCGGAGTAGTGGGCGAGGTGCTTGTTGGTGTGGATCCTGAAGTGACGGTAGTCCAGCGATTCCATCCAGTAGTTGTTCAGCTGGAAGTTCCAGTGCTCGCATTCCGGAGGGGTGACCTCGATCACCAGGGCCTCGTCGGCGGCGATCGCCCAGTGGCTGTGGTAGTAGGCGATGTTCGGGTCACCCCCGGCGGCCAGAGACACCTGCGGATCGAACATCGGCAGCTCGTTGCTGTGCTTCTGGAAGCCGCGGGTCCACTTGGCGAACAGCAGCGGCGCGCCGGCCACCAGCGCCGCCGCGTTCCGCAACCCCTCGTCCAGCGCCCTCGCCGTGAGGTGGGAGGCGCGACGCTCCGCCTCGGGGCAGTTGATGCGCTCGATGGTCAGCTCCGCCGGGGTTTCCGCGTTCCGGTCACCGAAGGTCTGGCGGACCACCAACGTCCCGGTTTCCGGCGTCATGGGCAGCCAGTTGCGGTCGTGGGGTTTGCAGCTCACCACGAGCTCGAAGCGACCCTCCCCGTCCATCTGGATCTGATCCGACTCGATGTACCCGGTGGGGGGGAGACCGCCCCCCCGGCCGTAGTTGCCGGACTGGGTCCCGAAGCTCAGGTAGGCGATGGTGTTGCGCCGTCCGGTGATCCGGTACTCGAAGTCCCCGTCCAGCGCGGCCGTCAGGTAGAAGTTGTCAGGATTGTCCGCGCCCAACTTGGTGGTCTCGTCGACGACGCGATGCAGCACGGGCGCACCGGCGTCGGCGTGTTCGATGAACGCCATCAGGCCGGCACGGGCCAGACGGCTCAAGTACCGGTATCCCTCCGCCTGGTTGAACGCATCCCGCGGCGCCCCCGGGAAGTTCAGTGCAGCCCCTGCCGCCTTCAACGCATCACAGAACTCGTTCCAGGACTCGCCGCTCACGACGCGCCGGGCGGCCACATCCTCCGGCGTCTTGCCGCGCAGCCTCCAGGCGAGCAGGGAGATCCTCCGGAACAGGCCGAGGAGACCGATTGCGAGCTTTCCCATGGCGAACATCTCCGGGTGGGCGGGGTCGCTCAGGCGCCGTTGGACGGGGTGCCCAGTTCGCCGGCCGGGGCTCGGACGAACCGCTCCTCGACGAGGCGGTTCAGGATCCGGTGGGCGTTGTCCCGCACAGAGTTCCGGACGGTGTCCAGGGTGAGCTCCGGGTTCTGCGGGGCCTCGTACGGATCGTCGATGCCCGTGAAGCCGGTGATCTCACCGCGGCGCGCCCTGGCGTACATGCCCTTGGAGTCGCGCGCTTCGCAGACCTCGAGGGGCGTGTCCACGAACACCTCGATGAATCGCTCGGAGCCGACCATGGCGCGCACCTCGTTGCGCGTGGCGCTGTAGGGGCTCACGGCCGCGCAGATCGCCACCCCGCCGTGACGGACTATCTCCGAGGCCACGAATCCGATCCGCAGGATGTTCGTGTCCCGGTCCTCCTTGGAGAAGCCGAGCCCCTTGGACAGGTGCGTTCGCACGACGTCACCGTCGAGCAGGGTCACCTGCCGCCCATGCTCCATGAGCAGGTCCGTGAGCACCTCGGCCGTCGTGGACTTCCCCGAGCCGCTGAGGCCGGTGAACCAGACGCAGGCGCCCTGGCGATGCTTCGGAGGATGGCTCTCGGCCAGGATGTCGGCAACCTCCGGCCTGGTGAACCAGCTTGGCAGCGCCCGCCCCTCGCCCAGATACTCCTCGCGGACCTGCGTCCCGGAGATCGAGGCCGTGGTTGCGCCGTCGGGCAGTGCCGTGACCTCCTCGTACCTGTCGTCGTCGGGCACGTACACCATCTCGTTGAACGTGACGGCCTTCACCCCGGTCTCGTCGCTGAACCGGTTCACGACCTCCTGGGCGTCGTAGGGGCCGTAGAACGGGTTGCCGGCCGCGTCGACCCCCGGGCTGGCGTGGTCACGGCCCACGATCAGGTGGTTGGCGCCGTAGTTGCGCCGGATGATGGCGTGCCAGAGCGCCTCCCGTGGCCCGGCGAGCCGCATCGCCAGCGGCAGGAGCGACAGGAGCACCCTGTCCGGCGCGTAGTAGTGGCGGGTCAGCGCCTCGTAGGTGCGGACGCGCGTGTAGTGGTCCACGTCACCGGGCTTGGTGAGCCCCACCACGGGATGAAGCAGGAGGACGCCGTCGACGCTCCCGGCGGCCCTCTTGGTGAGTTCCTCGTGGGCCCTGTGCAGGGGGTTCCGGGTCTGGAAGGCCACGACGTTGGGGTGCCCGTAGCCGGCCAGCCGGGCGCGCGTCTCCGATGGCGTCTTCCTCAAGCGGGTGAAGTCGTGGTGCGGCGGGATCCTCAGGACCCGCAGCGGGCCGGAGATGTTGACCCTTGCCCAGCGGTGCATCTCCGACACGAGGGGATGTCGGACGTCACGGGTGCCGAACACCTCCTCGGCGGCCTCGGTCAGGTCCCACTCGTACGCCTCCTGCACCGTCATGACGGCGAGCAGCTCGTTGTGGGAGTCGCGCAGCGCCACGTCGCGATCGAGTTCGATGGCCGACGGATCGTCGACGGGCAACGTCACCGGTATCGGGAACAGCGTGCCGTTGCCGAGCCGCATCTCGCCGACCGTGCGCCGGTAGTCGTTCTCCCCCATGAACCGGTCGAGGGGCGAGAAGGCTCCCGTCGTCAGGAGCTCGAGGTCGCAGGTGGCGCGGTCGGACAGCTGGATGCCGGGCAGACCGACGGCGCGTGCCTTCAGTTCGGCAGCCTGCTCCGCCGGGACGATCAGGTCGACCAACTCGCCGCCGTAGGGCGAGATGAGCCTGGATGGCTCGCTCGGGGTTGCGGTCTGGCTCGGGGTTGCTGTCTGGCTCGGGGTTGCGGTCTGGCTCGGGGTTGCTGCTTTGGCGTCCTCCAAGCTCGCGCGCGGTCCGCGATCCTGTCTCGATAGGTCCGCCACGGCGACAACGATCCCACGATCCCGTGCCCGGAGCCAGTTGACCGGCTTGCGAGCCCGGTCGGAGAACTCCCCGCCGCCCGCACTGCGCTGGCGCAGCCAGGGCTGCCGGCGCCGCGTCTGCGGCCTGAGAGTGGCGCTTGGGTTGGCGCCCGGAATCCGCGTGGCTCGTGTCGACGGAAGTCGGGGCGGGGTCGCGGCGCCCCCGTTTCCGGTGCCCGGGACGCGACATGGAGTTCATGGAGGTCATCAGCCGTCGCATGGGATGTCGCGGCGCCCCCGTTTCCGGTGCCCGGGCGGCGACCCGTGTGTTGCGGCCGGGCGGCTCGTGGCGGTGCGGGGTCGCGGCGCCCTCGGTTCCGGTGCCTGTCAGCAGCGCAGCGGGAGCGCGATGTCAGCCCGGGCGCCGGCCGGCGGGCTGGAGGGAGGCGACTCGTGGGCGCCGTTCCCGGCCGCCGGCTCAGATCGGCGCCGGACCCGGTGGTGGAATGCGAACCGTCCGTCGGCGCCCCGGATGATTTGGGCGCGGTTGGTGTGGACCTGTTGGTGGCAGTGGCTGCAGAGCAGGCACATGTTGTCGATGTCGGTT
>JAGWAL010000003.1:48170-71598 GCA_021296415.1 Acidimicrobiia bacterium
TGCAGCCCTTGTCCCGGGCGGCGAGCACTGAACGCTGGTGCTTGGTGGCGTGCCGGCGGCCGCGGCCCAGCCACAGCGGTCGGCTCTTCTGGTCGAAGATGGCCGGCAGGATGTTGGCGTCGCACGCCAGACGGAGGAGTTCCTCCGCTGACAGTGGGGTGCCGTCAACCAGGCGGGGGTTGGCGAGTCGGCCGGCGAGAATGTCGTAGTCGACGATGACGAGCAGGTCGACTCCCGGGGCAGTCCCCTTCTTCTTGCCGTCCCCGCCGCTGCGCGTGACCAGCAACTCCAGGGCGTCGGCCAAGCGCTGCTGGGGGGTGGGGCGCTTCTTGGGGTCCTCGGCGTGCCAGAGCCGGTTCGCCGCGGCGCTGATCGCGGTCTCGATGCGGCTGCCGGTCACCGGGTCGAACCGCCCGAACAGCTCGAACATACCGTCGGGCTGCTTCTTCCACGCGAGCCGACGCTGCGCCCGCTGGCGCTTGCGGCGCTCCTCCAGGTCGTCACCGCTGCGCTCGTTGAGGTGGTCGCGCACCGTCCGCCCGAACAGATCCACGGGCTCCTGCTCGGCCGCCTCCAAGAGTTCGTTCTCATCGATCGGCGCTCCCGTCGGCGCCTGCTCGGCAGCCTCGGCGATGAGCCGTGCATGCTGCGGCGTGATCGTCCCCTCGGCGAGTGCCTGAGCCACCTTCGGCACCTCGGCAAGCCGGCCCGCCTCCTGCACCTGCCGCTTGGCCGAGCCGCGGGAATGCTTCACATCGTTCCGCAGCACGTCGGCCGCCCGCGCCTCGCCGTCACGACGGGCCAGAGCGGCGATCTTCTCGGCCTTCACCGCAGCAAGCCGTGACTCGCAACGTCCGACGAGCTGCAACTGCTCCTCCAGGTGCTCATCACCCAACGCCCGCAACCCAGCCAGCGACGCATCGAACGACGCCAGAATCCGCGCGGCCACGCCCATCGCGGTTCCGGCGTTGGAGAGATCGAGATCGGTCATCGGTCGTTCCCCGAGAACGTGCATCGTGACGGGCTTGGGTCGGCCGAGCCGACAAGCCGGTCGGGGAAGACCAACCCCGCCGAAGCAGAGGCCAGTGACCGGTACTAGTACTCTAGCGGCCCGCTGCGATACTCACAACGTCTGTTCGTAGATATTCGGAGATTATTCATAATGGGCGGGTCCCTGGACTCAACCGGTCAGCGCAACGCCAGGCTGGAGCGCAAGGAGGTTGGTGATGGCGAAGCTGGGAAGGCCGGGGACGTCCGACGAGGATCGGGCGACGCTGTGGAGGCTGTGGTCGTCGAGACGACCTGTCAAGCCGCGCCAAATGGCGCGCCACAATGCAATCCTCGCCAGCGTTGCAGTGAATTCGCGCCCCGGCCCTCAGTCGGGCCAGAGCCAGGCTGCTCGGGCTGCTGTCTTGTAGATGTACTCGGCGGCGCCGGGGTCGTCCTCGTGCATGAGGTTGGCCATGATGCGCAGCGCCCACTCCATGAGGGTCTGGGACTGCATCCCGAACTGCACGAGGCGGCTGATGAGGCGGGGCCGGCCGATGGCGTAGGCGAACAGGCGGGCCACCTTGAAATAGGCGCCGTAGGTGCTCTCCAGCAACTCGGGATAGCGCGAGAGCGCCAGGCCGTCGTCGCAGATCACCGCTTCGGCCACCAGTTCGGCCGCCAGGCGGCCCGTCTCGTAGGCGTAGTCGATGCCCTCGCCGTTGAAGGGGTTCACCGAGCCGCCTGCGTCGCCCACGATCAGGAAGTTGGGTCCGGCCTTGGGGTTCACCGAGCCCGCCATCGGCAGCCGCCCGCCCACCGGCGGTGTCAGCGGGGCACCGGGGTCGAGCCCCCAGCGCTCGGGTGCGGCGTAGGCCCACTCGGTCATCAGGTGGCTGGTGTTCACGCGGTGCCAGTCCTTGTAGCTGGTGAGCAGGCCGATGCCGATGTTCACGGTGCCGTCGCCGAGGGGGAAGATCCAGCCGTAGCCGGGAAGGGTGGCGCCGTTGCGGTCCCGCACGTCGAGGGCGCTCTCGATCCAGGGGTCGCCGTGGTTGGGGCTCTCGTAGTAGGTGCGGATGGCCATGCCCTGGGGCCACGAGCGCTCGCGCCGGCAGCCCAGCGCCCGCCCGAAGCGCGAGTTGGCGCCGTCGGCCACCACCACGTAGCGGGCCGGCACGTCGCTGGTGTCACCCGAGTCGCGGTCCAGCACGCGCGCCCCGGTGCAGAGGCTGCCGCTGAGCAGCGGCTCGACGGCCTCGGCACCGCACCACACCAGGGCCCCGGCCTGGCGTGCGTGGTCCAGCACGGCGGCGTCCAGCGTGCTGCGGCGCACCACGTAGCCGTGGGAACCGAAGATGGGGTGTTCCGGCCAGGGGAGTTCCCGGGTGTGACCGTGGGCCACGGCGCGCAGGCCGCGGAAGCGGTGGTACGACTCGATCTCCTCGGCCAGGCCCATGTCCACGAGCTGCTTGACCGCCCGGGGCGTCAGCCCGTCGCCGCAGGTCTTGTCGCGGGGGAAGCGCTTGCGCTCCACCACGAGCACGTCGAGACCTTGCAGGGCCGCCCAGTAGGCAGTGGCCGCGCCGGCGGGGCCGCCGCCGACGACGACCAGATCGTGACGGTGGGCGATCGTCAGGCTCCGTCGCCGGCCGTCAACAGCGGCGCCAGGAGTCCCGCCACGTCGGCGGGGGTCACGCCCTCGTCGAACTGCTCGGGGAGGACCAGCGTCCCGTCGGCCAGCAGCTGGTCCACGATCGGTGCCAGGGTGGCGGCGACGTCGCTCTCCCCGTGCTCGGTTCGCTCGTGGAGCACTGCCGCCAGGATCTCCGTGGCTGTCAACTCGTCGTAGTGGCCGGGCATGTTGGCGAACCAGCCGGCGACCCGGCCGCGCTCGGCCGCACCGTAGGGGTTGCCCTCGCCGGTGCCGTCGGTGCCGGCGGCCACCCAGGTGACGTGCTGCGCCAGCCCCAGGTTCTCCGCGTCGTCGGGGAACGTCAGCAGGACCTCGCCGTCGTTCAACTTGGGCCCGGTGCCGCTGCCGGCGCCGGTGGCGGTGTGGCAGACGGCGCACTCCGCCGCGTACACCTCGGCACCGTCGGCCAGGATCCCGGTGGCGGCCCGGGTGGGATCCTCCAGCGTGCCGATGTACATGAACGCCCAGATGGGCAGGAACAGCAGCACCGGCATCACCCAGTAGGGAATCTTCTGGCGCGCCAGTGCCGCCTGCACCCAGGGCTTGGGCGGCGGCGGTGGTGGAGGCGGCGCCGCCGGCGGCACGGCGGGCAGGGGCGAGGCGGAGGGGGCCGCGGCGGCAGGAGCGGACGACGCTGCCGCGGGCGCCGCCGGCGCATCGCCGCCGCCCGGAGCACCCGGCTCGGGACCGGCCTCGCCGGTCAACTCCAAGCGTCGCTCGCGCGAGCGCTCGAGCAGGTACTCGGGTACTTCGGTCACAGGTCCTCCGTGGGCGGCGGCGGCGCCGGCGAAATCCTAGCGTCGGCCCTCTGCACCCCGGTGCGGCCGGCCTCCGCGGCCACGGTCGCGAACACGACGGCAGGCTAGACTCCTTGTGAGCACTTTCACGAGCGCATCGCTTCGTGGGTGTGTTCCAGCGGCCTGCGTGGTTAACATCGCTTGGCCAACCAGAGGGAGCAGCGTGGCCGAAATCCGGGCGATCGACCTAGCGACGAAGAAGTTCAACCGGGCCATGATCGGAAGCTCGGTTCTGCTCTTCGGAGTGCTCGCCCTGTGGCTCGGCATCACGGGCGACGCCGACCCGCCCTACTTCAATGTCGCCTTCACCGCCTCGTGGGTCGTGGGTTGCCTCGGGATCGCGGCGATGCTGGCGTACGCCCGCCGCCGCCCGGTGGGCGAGCCTGTGACCTGGGGCGCCGCCATGATGGGTGCCACGCTGGCGTTCTTCCTGATGTTCTGGATCTACGGGGTGGTCCCGCACTGGTGGCTCGTCTTCGCCGACAGCGAGCTCAACTGGCGGGCCGACCGGATGCTGGTGGGCCCCCCGCTGCCGGGCTGGTGGGCGTCCGATCAGCACCTGCTCACCTGGGCGCTGCCGTTCGACCTGACGTACCGGGTCGTCCGCGACGTCGTCGCCACGGTCATCTACGGCCTGTTCCTCGTCGGGCAGATCGCCCTGCATTCCATGTGGCAGAACAGGGGCCGCCCGCCCGTGGAGGTACCGGAGCCGGCCTCCCGCTACGGGCGCCCCCTCGTACGGGAAGGAGTTGAGGGCTGATGGCTGCGAACGACGCCAATCCCCCCATGCCGGAGTTCCGCGACGACTACGTCCTGGCCGAGGTCGACGCCGAGTGGCTCTCGGCGGCCGTCAAGCCCAAGCAGTTCATCCACATCGACCAGTCCGAGTGCATCATGTGCGAGGGCTGCGTGGACATCTGCCCGTACTCCCGACGCCATCGACCTGGCCATCGGCACCGAGCGGCCGGGCGCCGACCCCAGCGATCACGTGATCTTCACGATCGACGACGACGTCTGCACGCGCTGCGCCCTGTGCGTGGACCGCTGCCCCACCGGTGTCATCATCATGGGCAAGGTTGGCGATGCGCCGCCGGACGGCGATCCTCACCAGCGAGTGGTCAGTTACGGGTACGGCTACGGCATGCGCCTGGCGTAGCTTCGACGGCGACCGAGACGAGAGAGGCGAACCGAGTTGGCTCCAAGGCTCCCGACAGCAGACGACCTCCGCCGGATGGGTGGTCAGCTCGGCGGCAAGGCGTCGGACCTCATGGGTCAGATGCAGGGCTCGCAGGCCTGGGTGTCGATCTTCCGTCCCGGGTCGATCTTCCGCAAGGGCTATACCGACAGCCCCCGGAACCGCTCCTACGTCATCATGAACAGCGTCCTGTACCACCTGCACCCGGTGAAGGTGAAGCGTCACGGTGTGCGGGTGAGCTACACGCTCTGCCTGGGCGGCCTCAGCTTCTTCCTGTTCATCCTCCTGACCGTCACGGGCATCTTCCTGATGTTCTTCTACCGGCCGACGGCGGCGCAGGCCTGGGACGACATCTACATCCTGCAGACGGAGGTGGCCTTCGGACTGCTGGTGCGGAACATCCACCGCTGGGGCGCCCACCTCATGGTGCTCACGGTGTTCCTGCACATGGCGCGGGTCTTCTACCACGGCGCCTACAAGCCGCCGCGGGAGTTCAACTGGGTGATCGGCGTGATCCTGCTGACGCTGACGCTCCTGCTGTCGTTCACCGGGTACCTGCTGCCCTGGGACCAGCTGGCGCTGTGGGCCGTCACCGTCGGCACGAACATGATGGGCTTCACCCCGGTGTTCGGTGACCAGGTCCGGTTCGTGTTGCTGAGCGGTGTGGAGATCGGCACGGACACGCTGCTGCGGTGGTATGTCCTACACGTTCTGATGTTACCGTTCGTTCTGATTATTTTCCTTGCCGTCCACTTCTGGCGGGTCCGCAAGGACGGCGGGATCTCCGGACCGCTGTAGGCCGGTGTGAGGGACTGACGGACCATGACGGAAATCCCCGAACACCTATTGCGGCGCGCCAAGGAGGCGCGCGAGCGGCTCGAGGGCGGAGCCGAGGGCGCCGCCGGTGGCGCCCCGCCGCCCGAGACGCCGCCGCCCGAGACGCCGCCGGGCGACGAGGAGAAGATCCCGGCACACCTGCTGGATCGGGCGCGGTCCGCCGCCGATCAGGCCTCCGTGGCGCCGGCTGCACCCGGCGGACCCGTCGCACCCGCCGCTCCGTCCGCGCCGACCGGTCCCGGCGGGCACACCCAGCGCCTGCTCACCGTCGTCAAGTCGGGGTCCATCCAGGACGTCAAGGCGATGCCGCAGGACAGGGTGCACGTCTGGCCGCACCTGCTGCTGGGCGAGTTCGTGGCGTCGCTGTTCATCACGGCTTTCCTGCTCATCTTCTCGGTGTTCGTGAACGCGCCGCTGCTGGAGTTGGCGAACGTCAACGAGACGCCCAACCCCTCCAAGGCGCCCTGGTACTTCCTGGGTCTGCAGGAACTGCTGACGATGTTCCACCCGATGGTGGCAGGCGTGACGATCCCCGGCATCGCCCTGTTCCTGCTGATCCTGGCCCCGTACATCGACCGCAACAAGGAGAACGCGCCCGAGAAACGCAAGTTCGCGGTGTCGCTGATGACCGTGCACCTCATGTTCTGGGCGGTGCTTGTCATGATCGGCTCGTTCTTCCGCGGCCCCGGATTCAACTTCATCTTCCCGTGGAACGACGGGCTGTTCTTCGATTTCTGAGGCGCGCACCGTGATTGTCCTGGCCATCGTGATCCCGGTGCTGGCCGCGGCCGCCTTGATCGTGCTCGTGGCGGCATACCGCCGCCGCGAGGTGCGATCGGTCACGGGGCGTCTCTCGCGGCGCACCCGGCTGCGCGACCGGCTCGCCCGGCGCGCCGAGCCTGCTGCCGCGGCGGAGCGCCCCACGGGGCGGGACGTTGAGCGCGCCGCCGTTCTGGCTCGCCGCGCCCCGGACGACCTTCCGGCGGTTCCCGAGCCCGACGACGACGTTCCCTGGACGCCGCCCGACGACGAGGCCGTCGGCGTCACCCGTCGGCAGTTCCTGAACCGGTCGATCGTGGGGTTCATGGGGCTGAGCCTCACCGGGCTCGGCGCCGCCATCCTGGGGTTCCTCTGGCCGCCGTTCGTGACCGGCTTCGGTGCGGTCCTCAACGTGGGCACCGTCGACAGCCTCAAGACCCAGGTGCAGGACGAGGACGGCTTCCTGAAGCTGCCGGAGGGCCGCATGTGGGTCACCGAGTACCCCGAAGGCGCCCTCGCCAAGGCGCGTGAGGTCTACTCCCCGGCGGTCCTGCGGGGCATGGAGGCCGGGCTGGTCGCCCTGTACTGGAAGTGCCCGCACCTGGGCTGCACCGTGCCGGAGTGCGTCAGCTCGCAGTGGTTCGAGTGCCCGTGCCACGGCTCCAAGTACAACCAGGTCGGTGAGAAGCGCGGCGGCCCGGCACCGCGCGGCATGGATCACTTCGCAACCTCGGTCAATGACCGGGGCGAGTTCCTCGTGGACACGGGCAAGATCATCCAGGGTCCGCCCATCGGCACGAACACCACCAACCAGGAGGCGCAGGGCCCGCACTGCATCGGCGAGGCAACCGAGTAATGCCCTTCACCGCTGCCGACTACGGAGTTCTGGCCGCCTCGACGCAGCGCACCGTCGGCGTCATCCTGGGCGTCGTCGCCATCGGCGGGTTCATCCTCTACTGGCTCTTCAACTGGTTCGCCGGCCGGGCCGAGACGGGCTCGGAGATCGAGTTGGCGCCCAACCGCAAGCCGCTTCCCGACGATGCCGAGATGGAGGGTCGCCGGCTGGACCAGGGCCTCATGGCCGGACTCGTCTGCATCGTGGTCATCGCCATCGCGCTCCCGCTGTACTGGCTGGGCGAGCCCGGGCGCCACGACGGCCTCATCGAGGTGAGCGATGAGTTGGCGGCCGAACGCGGCGATCACCTGTACGAGGAGCGCTGCGCCACCTGCCACGGCTCGGTGGACGGCCCGGGCGGGCTGCGCGATCACACGCTGGTGGACAACAACGGGTTGTTCCTGGCGCAGGTGCAGTGGAAGGTGCCCTCACTGGCGGCGGTTCTCTATCGCTACTCCACCGAAGAGGTGCGCTACGTGATGGAGTACGGGCGGCCGAACACGCCGATGCCGGCCTGGGGTATCCAGGGCGGCGGCCCGTTCACCACCCAGCAGATCGACGAGATCATCGTCTATCTCGAACACGAGCAGATCGACATCGCCGAGATCCGCCAGCGGGCCCAGGACGGCATCGCCTCGACGGCCCGCAACGTGGCGCGCACCGAACTCGGCGAGGGCGCCTCGTCGGACGATGTCACGGCCGCCGCGCAGCAGATGCTCGCCGACGCGGCCGACGACCCCGTCCGCATGGGCGAGTTGCTGTTCAACAACACCGCCGACGGCGGCGTCTACGGCTGCGCCCGCTGCCACACGCCCGGTTGGTCCTACGACGCCGGCGAGGTGGCGGCACAGAACCCGCTGGTGCCGCACGAGATCCCCGGCGGCGGCGGTTTCGGCCCGCCGCTCGCCAACGGCGCCACCACGCGGCAGTTCGACACCGCCTCCGAGCACGAGGCGTTCATCGTCTCCGGGAGCCAGAACGGCATCAAGTACGGGAACTTCGGGCAGGGCGACGGCGGGGGGCAGATGCCGTCGTTCGGTATCTGCGTCGGCGACCGGGACGCCGGCGCCCTGGAGTACATCACCCGCGCCGACTTCTGCGCTGAGCACGGTGGCGAGGGTCTCCTCACGCCGGAGCAGATCGCCGCCATCGTGGCGTACGAACGGCAGTTGTA
Organism: Acidimicrobiia bacterium; assembly: GCA_021296415.1. GTDB lineage: Bacteria > Actinomycetota > Acidimicrobiia > Acidimicrobiales > CATQHL01 > VXNF01. Next base: position 56,511 of record JAGWAL010000003.1, read on the forward strand.
GCGGTCGATGCCATGAGCAGCTACGCCATCGTCACGCTGGGCGGGATCAGCTGGGAACCGGAGATCCGCGGCATATTGACCGTGGCGCTCGCCGCGGCGCTGCTGGTGGGAACCGTCTGGCTGCTGCTGGTGCTCAACACGGGAGTGCGTCTGGGCTCCATGATCGCGCTGGCCGGGCTCTTCGGCTGGTTCACGATCATGGCGGTGATCTGGTGGCTGCAGGGCATCGGCTACACCGGCGACTCGCCCACCTGGGAGTACGAGGGCACATTCTCCGATCCACCGGGCACCGAGATCGGTGGCATCGAGGACGCCTACGTGGCCAACGTGGGTGAGCTGCCGGATCCCAACTGCGAGACCGGCCGCATCTTCCCCGCCACCGAGACCGGCTGGACCTTCTCGCCGCCTCGTTACGGATGCCTGCCCCGGGCCATCGCCCTGGCGTTGCACTATCCCGGTCCGGACCGGGACGAGGTGCGGACCGCGGTCGCCACCGTGGACACCGGCGCCATCCGCGCCCAGCTCGCCGAGCGCAACGACCTGCTGTCGGCCGAGGATCCCCGCTACCTGGACGAGGCGGCGATGGAGGCCAAGGTCGCCGAGCAGGTCGCCGCCGAGTCCAACCGCATCGACAACCTCTCGCTGAGCGCCCTGGCGGCTGCGGCGCCGCAGGTGATCGAGTGGGCCGAGTCGCTCGGCTACATCGACCTGGGGGATTGGACGCTGCTCTCGACGGCGGAGTCGGGCGAGGCGGCGGCGAGCGCCGAGGCCTTCCTGACCGAGCGGGACACGTTCGCCTTCGTGCCGACCACCGTGGCCGTCGCCGACGGCGGCGAGGAGCCGTCGGTGAGCCCGCTGTTCGTGTTCGAGGACGCCTATGAGACGGGTGGCAAGCCCGCTCCCGAAGGCGGCCTCTGGTCCCGTGTTGCCAACAAGATCAGCAATTCGGCGCGCATCACGCATCCGCCGCACTACGCGGTGGTGCAGGCTCGCCCGGCGGTGCCGAAGGCCCAGGTGCTCGGTGAGGCTCCCCCGCTGCCCGAGCCTGACCGCAACGGCGAGACTTTTTCGATCGTGATGGTGCGGAACCTGGGTGACCTCCGGCTGGTGCCGGCTCTGGTGGCGATCGGTTCGGGTCTCATCTTCCTGACCCTGGTGCTCAGCCTGCACTGGCGCGACCAGCGGTTCCGCCGGGAGCAGGAGGCCGCAGGCGGCGCTCCGGCGTAGTCTGGAGCCGGCGGCGTGGGCCAATACCTTCCGATCCTTGCCCTCGGCGTGCTGGCCGTCGTGTTCTGCGCCCTCAGCTTCGTGGCGTCGCGGCTGATGGCGCCCCGGCGCCCGACGAGGGCCAAGAACGCTCCCTACGAATGCGGGATCGTCTCGCGGGTCGAGATCCCCGAGCGATTCCCGGTGCGCTTCTTCCTGGTGGCCATGATCTTCATCGTCTTCGACGTGGAGATCGTGTTCCTGTACCCCTGGGCGGTGACCCACGGGGAGCTCGGACTGTTCGGTCTCGTGGCGATCGGCATCTTCTCGTTCGCCGTCTTCGAGTCGTTCGTGTACCTCATCAGCAAGGGGGCACTGGACTGGGGTCCGCTGCGGCCACACCGCGACGATCCGGGGGTCGATGCGGTCCGCACCACGGCAGGCACGCTCCGCCGCGTGGGCCCCGAGGATTCCCGGCCGGGTCTGGCGCCTCCCGCGGAGGTCACCACATCGGCGGGACCGCCGCCGTGAGCGCCGTTTCGCCACGGGGCGTCGGATCGTCCGAGGATGCGCCGCTGGGCGCCGCCTACGGCGGCCTGATGGAGCTCCCGCCGTGAGCGCCGTTTCGCCACGGGGCGTCGGATCGTCCGAGGATGCGCCGCTGGGCGCCGCCTACGGCGGTCTGACGGAGCTCCCGCAGAGCAGCGCCGTGCCACGGGGCGTCGGATCGTCCGAGGATGCGCCGCTGGGCGCCGCCTACGGCGGTCTGACGGAGCTCCCCCACAACTTCGCCACCGGGCGTCTGGAGGAGGTGGTGAAATGGTCGCGGGCGCGCAGCTGCTGGCCGGCCGCGTTCGGCTTGGCCTGCTGCGCCATCGAGATGATGGCCACGGGCGGTGCGCACTACGACATCGCCCGCTACGGCATGGAGGTCTTCCGGGCGTCGCCCCGCCAGGCCGACCTCATGATCGTGGCGGGACGCGTCTCGCAGAAGATGGCGCCCGTGCTGCGGCAGATCTACGACCAGATGATGGCCCCCAAGTGGGTCATCTCGATGGGCGTGTGCGCCTCCTCCGGGGGCATGTTCAACAACTACGCCATCGTGCAGGGCGTCGACCAGGTGGTGCCGGTGGACGTCTACGCGCCCGGCTGCCCACCCGGCCCCGAGACCCTGCTGCACGCCATCCTGACCCTGCACGGCCTGATCACCAGCGGCGAGTTGACCCGCCGCCGCGAGGGCGCCTCGGCGCAAGGTGCCGGGATCGTCGTCGAGCAGCGCGACGGCCAGACCGCAACGAGGATGGTCCTCAGCCCCAAACGCGGGCGCTTCGGTCGGGGGTGACGGCGGTGGACTCGGCGGCGCCGCTGGACACCGATGACCTCGGTGTCCCCGTCACCACCGACCCGGGCGGCCAGACGGTGCTGCACCCCCAGCCGGGCCGGCTCCCCGAGGTGGTCGAGGCTCTGCGAGACGCCGGGTACGTGCAGTGCCTCGACGTGTGCGGCGTGGACTACCTGGGGGCCGAGAGCCGCGACGATCTTCCCACCGGGGTCACCCCGCAGCGCTTCGAGGTGGTGGTCACGCTGATGTCCCACGAGGCGCGCCGCCGGGTGCGCCTGCGCGTGCAGGTGCCGGCAGCCGAGCCCCGCCTCCTCACGCTGTTCGACCTGTTCCCCGGCACGGAGAACCCCGAACGCGAGGTGTTCGACATGTTCGGCATCACCTTCGACGGCCACCCCGACATGACGCGCATCCTGATGCCCGAGGACTGGGAGGGCAACCCGCTCCGCAAGGACTACGCGGTCGGGATCGTGCCCGTGCGCTTCAAGGCGGCCGGGGACACGCGGTGAGCACCGAGGCGCCGGCCACCGGCGGTCGCATCTACAGCCGCACCGGCGGGCCCGTGCTGCGGCTCAGCGAGTCGGAGTCGCTGACGGCCACCCCCTCGGCGCCCGAGCGCATGATCATCAACATGGGGCCCCAGCACCCGTCCACGCACGGCGTGCTGCGGCTGTTGCTGGAACTCGACGGCGAGACCGTGCGGCGCTGCAAGCCCATCATCGGCTACCTGCACACCGGCATGGAGAAGACCGGTGAGACGCTGACCTACCTGCAGGGTCCCACCAACGTCACGCGCATGGACTACGCCTCGCCCCTGTTCTGTGAGTTGGCCTTCTCGGCGGCGACCGAGACGCTGCTGGGGCTGGAACTTCCGCCGCGTGCAACTTGGATCCGGATGCTCATGTGCGAGTTGAACCGCATCAGCTCGCACCTGCTCTTCCAGGCCACCAACGGCATGGACTTGGGGGCGGTTTCGATGATGCTCTACGGCTGGCGCGAGCGCGAGGAGGTGCTGCGCCTGCTGGAGAAGATCACCGGCCTGCGGATGAACCACAACTACATCCGTCCCGGCGGCGTGGCGGCCGACCTGCCCGACGGCTGGCGCGACGACGTCCTGCGGCTGCTGGATCCCATCGGCGACCGCCTGGACGAGTACGACGCGCTGCTGACGGGCCAGCCGATCTGGCGGGAGCGCCTGCAGGGCGTCGGCGTCGTCAGCGCCGCCGAGTGCCTCGCCCTCGGCGTGACGGGACCGATCCTGCGCAGCACCGGCTACTCCTGGGATCTGCGCCGCCACATGCCGTACCTGGCGTACGAGCAGTTGACGTTCGATGTCATCTGCGGAACGTTCGGCGACTCGTTCGACCGCTATGCCATCCGGCTCAACGAGATCCGCGAGTCCATCCGCCTGGTGCGCCAGATCCTCGAGGGCATGCCGCCCGGCGACTACCGCGTCCAGGACAAGAAGGTCACGCCGCCCCCGCGGGGACGGATCGACGAGTCCATGGAGGCGCTCATCCATCACTTCAAGATCTTCACCGAGGGGTTCAAGGTGCCTGCCGGCGAGGTGTACGAAGCCGTGGAGTCGCCCCGCGGCGAGTTGGGCTGCTACATGGTCAGCGACGGCGGCTCCAAGCCGCTGCGCATGCACATCAGGGCCCCCAGCTTCATCAACCTGCAGGCCCTGCCGTACATGCTCGAGGGCCGCCTGGTCGCCGACGCCGTCGCCATCATCTCGTCGGTCGACCCGATCATGGGCGAGGTGGACCGCTGATGACGTCCCATGGCCCCGTGACGCGCCGTGTGGCGGTGGCGATCATCTCTCCTGTCGACCCCCGCACCATCGATGAGGTCGACCGCTGATGGCCCGGCTCAGCGACGACAACACGAGGCTGGCCAACGAGATCATCGGGCGCTACCCGCGGGCTCGCTCGGCGCTCATCCCGCTGCTGCACGTGGCGCAGGCCCAGGACGGCCACGTGAGCGACGCGGCGATGGAGCACATCGCCGAACTGGTCGGGACGACCCCCTCGGAGGTTCTCAGCACCTGCTCGTTCTACGAGATGTTCAAGCGCTCGCCGGGAGGCACGTACCGCCTCAACATCTGCCGGGGAATCAGCTGCCACCTCGCCGGAGCCGACGACGTGATCGCCCACGCCTCGGAGTCCCTGGGTGTGCCGGTCGGCGGCACCACCCCCGACGGGACGGTCACCCTCGAGGCCGTGGAGTGTGTGGCCGCCTGCACCGAGGCGCCGTGCCTGCAGGTCAACTACCGCTACGTGGGCGGCGTCGCCACCGAGGACTTCGACCGTCTCGTCGCCGAGCTGCGCGACGGCGAGCACCCCGATGTGCCGCCGCACGGCACCGTGTCGACGGTGCGCCAGCGGATCCCGCCCGGGCGCTCAGCCGGTGTCTCGCTGCCCGAGGGGCAGGGGCCGCCGCCCTGGTGGGAGCGTCACCAGGGTTCCGGCGACGCCCTGCCCGCCCCGGCCCCCGCTCCCGCCGACGGGATGATCGTGACCGCCAGGCGGCACCAGCCCGACGCACACACGCTGGAGGGATATCTCCGCACCGGCGGCTACGAGGGCCTGCGCCGGGCGCTGGCCGCCGCGCCGGCGGCGGTGCACGAGGAGGTCCGGGCCGCCAGCCTGCTGGGACGCGGTGGGGCCGGATTCCCGGCCGGGGTGAAGTGGGGCTTCTGCCCGCCGGACGTCTGGCCCCGCTACCTCGTCGTCAACGGCGACGAGAGCGAGCCCGGCACCTACAAGGACCGCCTGCTGATGGAGCGCGATCCGCACCAGCTCATCGAGGGGTGCCTCATCGCCTGCTACGCCCTGGGCCTCTCGCAGTGCTTCCTGTACGTGCGCGGCGAGATGGCGCTGGCGGCCGAGCGGATCGCCGGCGCCCTCAACGAGGCCTATGCCGCCGGTTACGTGGGCTCGGACATCTGCGGCAGCGACTTCGGTACCGACATCGTGCTGCACACCGGTGCCGGCGCCTACATCGTCGGCGAGGAGACGGCGCTGATCGAGAGCCTCGAGGGGAACCGCGGGATGCCCCGCCTCAAACCGCCGTACTTCCCCGCGGCGATCGGTCTCTATGGCCGGCCGACCATCGTCAACAACGTCGAGACGCTGGCCAACCTGCCGTGGATCGTTACCCACGGGGCGGCCGCCTTCGTCGGCCGGGGGGCCGAGCAGTCGGCGGGCACGCGGGTGTTCGCGGTGTCGGGTCACGTGCGCACCCCCGGCGTCTTCGAGGTGCCCTTCGGCACGACGACCTTCCGGGAGATCATCTGCGACGAGCGCTATGGCGGCGGCATCCGGGATGGCCGCGACCTCAAGGCCTTCATCCCGGGCGGCGCCTCGGCGCCCTGGTTCACCGAGGAGCACCTCGATCTGCCGCTGGACAAGGCCACGGTGGACGCCGCCGGGTCGATGCTGGGCTCCGGCGCCATCGTCGTCATGGACTCCACCACGGACATCCCCCGCGCCTGCCACAACCTGGTGCGCTTCTTCGCGCGCGAGTCGTGCGGCAAGTGCACCCCCTGCCGGGAGGGCACCAGCTGGCTGGAGGTGATCCTCGAACGCATCCTGGCGGGTCGTGGGCGTCCCGGGGACCTGGACCTGCTCAGCGACGTCTGCGACAACATCAGCCCCGGCCTGGCCTGGCCGCCGCGGATGACCACCATCTGCCCGCTGGGTCCGTCGGCCGCCTCGCCCATCGTCTCGGGGCTGCGGGACTTCCGTGAGGAGTTCGAGGCCTACCTGCCGCGTCGCATCCCGGTGGCCGCGGCGCCCCTTGCGTCATGAGTGAGACCCCGGTGCGCATCACGGTCGACGGCGTCGAGATCGCGGCCGCCGCGGGGCAACTCCTGATCGACGCCTGCGAGCAGGCCGGCACGTACATCCCCCGGTTCTGCTACCACCCGCGGATGCGGCCCGTCGGCATGTGCCGCATGTGCCTGGTGGACGTGGACACCGGTCGGGGACCGGCCCTGGCGCCCTCGTGCATGCTGGAGGTGCGCGACGGGATGGTCGTGGAGACCGCCAGCGACGCCGCCCGCAAGGCCCAGGACGGAGTCCTGGAGTTCCTGCTGGTGAACCATCCTCTGGACTGCCCCGTGTGTGACAAGGGCGGCGAGTGCCCCCTGCAGGACCAGACGATGGCGTACGGGCCGGGCGAGAGCCGCTTCGTGGAGGAGAAGCGCCACTTCGACAAGCCGCTGGCGATCAGCGAGCTGGTGTACCTCGACCGGGAGCGCTGCATCCTGTGCGACCGCTGCACCCGCTTCGCCGACGAGGTGGCGGGCGAGCCTCTCATCGGCTTCCAGGGGCGTGGCTACCACACCGAGGTGAACACGTTCCCCGATCGTCCGTTCGACTCCTACTTCAGTGGCAACACGGTGCAGATCTGTCCCGTCGGGGCCCTCACGGCCCGGCCCTACCGCTTCCGGGCCCGACCCTGGGACCTCACCGAGACGACCTCCACCTATCCCAACGCCACCGGCGACCGGGTGTCCGTGCACGCCTCGCGCAACCGCCTCCTGCGCATCCAGGGGGTCGATTCGGAGGCGGTGAACCACGGCTGGCTGGCCGACCGCGACAGGTTCAGCTTCGAGGCCGTCCACAGCCCCGAACGGCTGACGGAGCCGCTCCTGCGCAAGGACGCCGAGCTCTCGCCGGCGCCGTGGTCGGCCGCCCTCGCCGCGGCCGGCGACGCTCTGCAGGCCGCCCTCGGCCGTGGTGGCCCGTCGTCGGTGGCGGTCCTGGGCGGGGCCCGGCTGTGCAGCGAGGATCAGTACGCCTGGGCGAAGCTGGCCAAGGGCGTCATCGGCACGGACAACGTCGACGCGCAACTCGGTGACGGCCTGCCGGCCGAGCTGGTGTGCGCCCTTCCGAGGGCAACCATCGCGGCCGCCTGCCGGCCGGGCGGAACCGTGCTCACGCTGGCCGGTGACCTCCGCGAGGAGTTCGGCAGCCTCTTCCTGCGCCTGCGCACGGCGGTCGGCTCCGGCGACGTGGCGCTCGTGGAGATGGCGCCCCTCGCCGGGAGCCTCACGGCCCTGGCCCGCCACTCCCTGCGGGTGCGTCCCGGGGACGCCGACATGATCGCCGAGGCGATCCTGGATCCGCCGCACGGTGCGGCCATCGCCGGGATCGCCACCGACGAGCTGCGTGCCGCCGCCGCCCTGTTCGCCGATGGGCCGCTGACCGTGCTGGTGGGCCGCACGTCCGTGGCCGAGTCGGCCACCACGACCGCCCACGCCGCCCTGCGCCTGGCCCGGGCCTTCCCGCACGCCCGGTTCCTGCCGCTGCTGCGGCGCGGCGCGGCGGCGGGCGCCATCGACGCGGGGCTGGTACCCGGGCTGCTCCCGGGACGCACGACGCGGCAGGGCGCCGGCGCCTGGTACGGCGCCGCCTGGGGCGGCGTGCCCGAGCACCCCGGCGCGGACGCCGCCGGCATCCTGGTGGCCGCGGCCGCGGGCCGCATCGACGTGCTCGTCCTGCTGGGCGCCGATCCGCTTGCGGACTTCCCCGACCGGGAACTTGCCCGGCGCGCCCTGGAGCGGGTGGGGACGGTCATCGCCGTCGACGTCTTCGGCACGGCCTCGGTGGGCTGCGCCGACGTGGTCCTGCCGGCGGTGACGTTCGGCGAGCGATCCGGCACCCACGTCAACATCGAGGGCCGTGCCACCGCGGTCACCCGCCAGGTCACGCCGCCGGTGCAGTGCCGGCGGGACTGGGAGATCGCCGCCGAGCTGGCGCTGCTGCTCGGCTCGGACCTGCGGATCGCCTCGCCCACCGATGCCTGGACCGAGCTGACCGACCTGTCGCCACTGCATGCGGGTGCCTCCTGGGACGGGGTGCGCGCCGATCTCGACGGGCTGCTGCTCCCGGTGGCGGGTGACGGCAACGGCACCGGCGGCGGCAACGGCACTTCCGGCGCGCCGCCCGGCATGGTCACACTCGAGGACGTGCGCCTGCCCGGCGCCCCGGTCGTCCCGTTCGACCGCTACTCCTACCGCCTGGTCGCCGACCGCAGCCTCTACGACCGCGGCACCGTGGTCGCCAACTGCCCGTCGCTGGCATCGTTCGCCCGCCCGGCGCGGCTGCGGCTCAACCCTCGTGACTTCGAGCGGCTGGGCTGCAGGCCCGACGACTTGCTGCGGGTCACCTCGCCGGCGGGCGCCGTCTCGGTGGCGGCCAGCGCCGACGACCGGGTACCCCCGGCGGTGGCCGCCCTTGCGGTCAACTCGGGGGGCGCCGACCCCGGTGAGCTCATCGACATCGACGCCGCGGTCTGCGAGGTCCGCGTGGAGCCGCCGATCCCATGAACGTCCTCGCCCTGGATCCGGCCTACATCGGTGGCTTCGGTCTCGACGAGGCGCTGATCCTCATCGTCAAGGTGGTGGCCGCCTTCGTCCTGCTGATGGTGGCGGTCATGCTGATGATCTGGTTCGAGCGGAAGCTCATCGGCGACATGCAGAACCGCATCGGGCCGGCGCTCGCCGGGCCGTGGGGCATCCTGCAGACGCTTGCCGACGGCGTCAAGCTCTTCTTCAAGGAGGATCTGGTCCCGGCGCGCTCGGACCGGTTCGTCTACAAGCTGGCGCCCTACCTCTCCCTGGTGCCCGCCTTCCTGGTCTTCACCGTCGTCCCGGTCGGCGGCAACTTCACGACGGGCGACGGCACCGTCAGCTGGTGGGGGAACACGACGTACCTGCAGGTTGCCGACCCACACATCGGCATCCTGCTGGTGCTGGCCATGTCCTCCATGGCGGTCTACGGGATCATGCTGGCGGGCTGGTCGTCCGGCTCGAAGTACCCGCTGCTGGGGTCGGTGCGGGCCTCGGCGCAGATGGTCTCCTACGAGGCCGCCCTCGGTCTGTCCCTGGCCGCCGTGCTGCTGCAGTCCGGCAGCCTCTCCACCCACGACATCGTGGCCGACCAGAGCGGCTACGACTGGAACCTCTGGGTCACCGGCATCGTGCCGTTCGTGGTGTTCCTGGTGGCCGCAACCGCCGAGCTGAACCGGCCCCCGTTCGACCTCGTGGAGGCCGAGCAGGAGCTCGTGGGCGGCTTCCACACGGAGTACAGCTCCATCCGCTTCGCGCTGTTCTTCCTTGCCGAGTTCATGAACGTGATCACCATGTCGGCCATCATGGTCACGCTGTTCTTCGGGGGTCCCGACGGGCCGATCCTCGTCGAGGGCGTGGCCTGGCTGTGGGGGATCATCTGGTTCTTCGTGAAGCTGATGGTGTTCCTGTTCGTGTTCGTCTGGCTGCGGGCGACCCTGCCCCGGCTCCGCTACGACCAACTCATGGACGTGGGCTGGAAGGTGCTGATCCCGCTGTCGCTGGGGTGGCTGCTGTTCCTCGGCGGTCTCAGCATCGGACGTGACCGGGGCTGGTCGACGGCGGTGGTGATCGTGGTCAGCGTGGCCGTCCTCGCCGCTGCCGGCGGGCTGCTGCGGCTGGCGGTGCGCGCCGGGCAGGCGGAGCGGCAGGCCGAGGAGGCCGGTGAGGAGCCGGCCGAGGGGAGTGTGCAGCGATGAACTTTTTCGGCGGCTTCCGGGTCACCTTCGCCAAGCTGTTCGAGCAGCGCGTCACCTCGCAGTACCCCACCGTCAAGCGGCCCAAGCCCGAGCGCTTCCATGGCCGCCACGTCCTGGGGCGCTACGAGGACGGCATGGAGCGCTGCATCGGCTGCGAGCTCTGCGCCGGGGTCTGCCCGGCCCGCTGCATCCACGTCCGCGGCGCCGACAACCCGCCCGACAGCCCGGTCGCCCCGGGCGAGCGCTACGGCTACGTCTACGAGATCAACTACCTGCGCTGCATCCACTGCGATCTCTGCGTCGAGGCCTGCCCCACCGAGGCCATCACGGAGTCGAAGCTCTTCGAGTTCTCCTTCACCTCCCGCGATGACGCCGTCTACACCAAGGACGAACTCCTGGTGGACGAGGCGCCTGCCGTGGGAGGACTGGCGCCCGGGCGACGACGAGCACACGTCGGGTTGGATGCGGGCGACCGCGCCGTCGGGCTCGGCGGCCTGGGAGGGCCGGGCGGCGTGCTCCGCCGAACTGGGCTACGGGGTGCGGGCTCCCGAGCGGGGCCAGTCCGCCGAGCAGGGCCGGTCCGGTGCCATGGCGCCCGAGGCGATCGGCGAGGAACCCTCCGCCTGATGGCGATCGCCGTCTTCGCCGTCTGCGCCGCGATCGTCCTGGCGGGCGCGCTCGGGGTCATCGTCACGCGCCATCCGGTCCACGCGGCGCTGTCGCTGGTGGCCACGCTCTTCGGCATCGCGGTGCTGTTCCTGACGCTGGACGCCCAGTTCCTGGCCGCCGTGCAGGTGATCGTCTACGCCGGCGCCATCGTGGTGCTGTTCCTGTTCGTGATCATGCTCCTGGGCGTGGACCGGGCGGAGAATCTGCGCACCGAACCCCTCGGCGGCCAGCGCCCGCTGGCGCTCGGACTCGGCGTGGCGATGCTGGTGCTGGCGCTGCTCTTCGCCATCGCCGCGGGTTCCGGCGGTCTCGGGGCCGGCGGCAAAGTCGCCACGGGGCAGCCCGCCGCGGTGGCGCCCGAATTCGACAGCTGCGATGCCACCCCCAAGGTGCTCGAGGAGTCCGCTCCGCTGGTTGCGCCGTGTGAGGGGCCCGAACGCATCTCCAACATCCGCCAGATCGCCGTGTGGGTGTTCACCGACTACGTCTGGGCGTTCCAGCTGACCGGACTGCTGCTGACCGTGGCGGTGGTGGGGGCGGTGGCCCTGGCGCGCCGTGACCCATCGGCCGGTGACGGGACCGACGAGTCCGCCCCCGAGTCAGCCCCCGAGGCGGTCTGAGCATGGTCGGTACGTTCTGGTACCTGGCGCTGGCCGCCGTGGTGTTCGCGCTCGGCTCCGTCGGGCTGCTGGTGCGGCGCAACCCGCTCATCATGTTCATGTGCGTGGAGCTCATGCTCAACGCCGTCAACCTCACGTTCGTGGCGTTCGGCCGCGACCTGGCCGACCTGGGCGGGCAGGTCTCGGTGTTCTTCGTGCTCGTCGTGGCGGCCGCCGAGGTGGTGGTGGGTCTGGCCATCGTCGTCGCCATCATGCGGCGGCAGTCCGGGGCCACGGCCGACGACGTGTCGGCGCTGAGCGGCTGAGGGAGCCACGATGGTCCTCGCCGAGCTCGTCTGGCTGGTCCTGCTGGCGCCCCTGGTGGGCGTGGTGGTGCTGGCCGCCGGCGGCCGGCGGCTGGGCGAGCCCCGCGCCGGTTGGCTCGGCACGGCCGCGGTCGGAGCCTCCTTCGTGGCCTCCCTGCTCGTCCTGGCGGGGCTGCTGAGCCTCGACTCGCACGATCGCTCCGTCGAGGTCAGCCTCTTCAGCTGGGTGCCGGTCGGCGACCTGGCGGTCGATGCGGCCTTCCTCGTCGATCCCCTGTCGGTGACGATGATCCTCTTCGTCACGGGGGTGAGCGCGCTCATCCACCTCTACTCCATCGGCTACATGCACGGGGACGAGAACTATTCGCGCTTCTTCCTGTACCTCAACCTCTTCGTGTTCTCGATGCTCGTCCTGGTGCTCGGCAACAACCTGCTGGTCACCTTCCTTGGCTGGGAGGGCGTCGGCGCCTGCTCGTACCTGCTCATCTCGTTCTGGTTCGGCGACGAGGCCAACGCCGTCGCCGGGAAGAAGGCGTTCGTCACGAACCGGGTGGGTGACTTCGGATTCCTGCTGGCGATGTTCTTCGCCTTCGGCGCGTTCGGGACGCTCGACTACAGCGGCATCCTGTCCGGACACGCCGCCCAGAGCACCGCCACGGCCATCCTCCTCTGCCTCATGCTCGGCGCCGCCGGCAAGTCGGCGCAGTTCCCGCTTTACGTGTGGCTGCCCGACGCCATGGCGGGCCCCACGCCGGTCTCCGCCCTCATCCACGCCGCCACCATGGTCACCTCGGGCGTCTACCTGCTGGTGCGCTTCAACCCGCTCTTCGAGCAGGCCTCGCCGTGGATGGGGGAGATCGTCGTCGCCGTGGGACTCGCCACCGCCGTTGTGGCGGCGACCATCGCCGTGGCTGCCAACGACATCAAGAAGGTGCTGGCCTACTCCACGATCAGCCAGCTGGGTTTCATGTTCGTGGCCGTGGGAGTCGGCGCCTGGACGGCCGCCATCTTCCACATGGTCACCCACGCCTTCTTCAAGGCGCTGCTGTTCCTCGGCGCCGGTTCGGTCATTCACGGGATGGGCGGCGACCAGGACATTCGCCGCTACGGGGGCCTGGCCCGCGCCATGCCGTACACGGCGGCCACGTTCGCGGTGGGAACGCTCGCCATCGCCGGGGTGCCCCCGCTGGCGGGGTTCTGGTCCAAGGACGAGATCCTGGCGCACACCTGGGGGGCCAACAAGGTGCTGTGGGCGCTGCTCCTGGGTGCCGCGGTGCTGACCGCCTTCTACATGAGCCGGCTGCTGATCCTCACCTTCGCCGGCAGGCCGCGCTGGTCCGACGAGGTGACGCCGCACGAGTCGCCGCTGCTCATGCGCCTTCCGCTGGTGGGCCTGGCCGGCCTGGCGACCGTCGCCGGCGTGCTGAACCTGCCGTTCACCCATGACACCGAGTTCCTCGGCCAGTGGCTCGAGCCGGTCTTCGCCGCCTCGCACGCGGGGCCGCTGGGGTATGCCGGGGGCACCAAGTGGATCCTGGGCGGTGTGGCGATCCTCGCCGCCGCCGGGGGGATCTGGGCGGCGGTCACCGTCTACCTGCGGCGACGCGTGCCGGCCGAGCGCGTGGAGCGGCAGCTCTTCGCCGAGGCCTGGGGGTTCGACGAGGCCCTCGGCGAGTTCGTGGGCGGGCCGGGCCGGCGCGCCTTCGACGCGGCGGCGCGGTTCGACGCCGGCGTGGTCGACGGGGCGGTCAACAAGGTCGGCGCCCTGGTCCGCCGCACCGGTGAGCGGCTGCGCTCCACGCAGAGCGGTTTCGTGCGGCGCTACGCCCTCGGGGTTGCGGTCGGCGCGGTGGTGCTGCTGGCGTACTTCTTCAGCCGGGTGGGGTTGTGATCCTGGCGGCCGCTTCGACGCAGGCCTTCCCGGTGCTGGGGATGCTGGTGATCCTGCCGCTGCTCGGTGCGGCGGCCGTTCTGCTGGTGCCGCGCAGCCGGGTGGAGTTGGCGCGACCGGTGGCGGTGCTGTTCATGTCGGCGACCGCGGCGGTGGCGGGCTGGATCCTCGCCGAGTACCCGGTCGCCTCGGGCGGCTTCGAGATGATCGTCGACCAGCCGTGGGTGTCCGCCTGGGGGATCAGCTGGAAGCTGGGAGTGGACGGGATCTCCCTGTTCCTGCTCGCCCTGACGGCCCTGCTGTTCCCGCTGGGGGCCCTGGCGGTGGATCCGGGACACGACCACAAGGCCTACTACGTGTGGCTGCTGCTGCTGGAATTCGGCTGCCTCGGCGTGTTCTCGGCACTGGACCTGCTGGTGTTCTTCCTCTTCTTCGAGGTCGTGCTGGTGCCGATGTACTTCCTGATCGGCCAGTGGGGACATGGCAACGCCCGCTACTCCGCGGTCAAGTTCTTCCTGTTCACGATGTTCGGTTCGGCGTTGATGCTGGTGGGCATCCTGGCGACGGCGTTCCTGCATGCCTCGGCCACGGGTGGTCCGCTGACCTTCGACGTGGTGGAGATCGCGCAGGCGCAGTCCCTCGCCACCACGACGGCCCGCTGGATCTTCCTGGCGTTCGCGCTCGGTTTCGCCGTGAAGGTGCCGCTCATCCCGGTGCACACGTGGCTGCCGGACGCCCACACCGACGCCCCCACGGCGGGATCGGTGATCCTGGCCGGGGTGATGCTGAAGCTCGGCACCTACGGCTTCGTGCGGTTCGGGCTTTACCTGTTCCCCGAGGCGTCGCGCTTCTTCGCCCCGCTCATGCTCACGCTCGGCGTCGTGGGCATCCTCTACGGGGCTGTGGTCGCGACCATGCAGACCGACTTCAAGCGGCTGATCGCCTATTCCTCGGTGGCACACCTGGGCTTCATCATCCTGGGGATCTTCGCCCTCAACACCGAGGGCCTCAGCGGCGGACTCCTGCAGATGGTCAACCACGGGATCTCCACCGGCGCGCTGTTCCTGCTGGTGGGCTGGATCTACGAGCGACGCCACACCCGCGCCATCTCCGAACTCGGAGGACTGGCGCGCCCCGCCCCGGTGCTGGCGATGACCTTCATGGTGGTCATGCTCTCCTCGGTGGGCCTGCCGGGCCTCAACGGTTTCGTGGGCGAGTTCCTGGTGCTGCTGGGTGCCTTCGAGGCGCACCGCTGGTGGGCGGTTGCGGCCACGGCAGGCGTGATCCTGGCGGCCGTGTACCTGCTCTGGGCCTACCAGCGCGTGTTCCACGGCCCGGCACGGGGTGACAACGCCACGATGCGCGACCTGCGCTGGCGGGAGGGCCTGGTGCTGGCGCCCCTCCTGGCGCTGATCATCTTCCTGGGCGTGTACCCGCGGCCCGTCCTCGACCGGATGGAACCCTCGGTCGACTCGCTCGTGGCGCACGTGGAGCTGCA
>JAGWAL010000003.1:71906-76435 GCA_021296415.1 Acidimicrobiia bacterium
ATCGGCATCGACGGTTTCTCGGTGTTCCTGAGCGGAGTCGTGGTCGTGGCCGTGCTGCTGGCGGCCACGCTGGCGTCGGGCTCGTTGCGCCGCGAGGGCCTGCCCGTCGACGAGTTCTGCGTCCTGCTGCTGCTGTCGGGCGCGGGCGGCGTGACGATGGCCTCGGCCAACGACCTGATCGTGCTGTTCCTGGGCCTGGAGGTGCTGTCGATCGCCGCCTACGTGCTGGCGGCGCTGGACCTGCGACGGGCCACCTCGCAGGAGGCCGGGCTGAAGTACTTCGTGCTGGGCGCCTTCGCCTCGGCCTTCTTCCTGTACGGCGTGGCGCTCCTCTACGGCGCCACCGGCTCCACCAAGCTGGCGCTCGTCGCCGAGTTCCTGGCCGGCGGCGGCCCGGAGTCCAACGGCCTGCTCCTGGGCGGCATGGCGCTGCTGCTCGTGGGCCTGTTCTTCAAGGTGGCCGCGGTGCCGTTCCACGCCTGGACGCCCGACGTTTACGAGGGATCGCCTCCCGTGGCGGTGGCCTACATGGCCGCGGGCGTGAAGGCGGCGGGCTTCGCCGCGCTGATGCGGGTGTTCAACGCCGCGCTCGGCGCCGGTGCCGCCGACTGGCAGCCCATCGTGTACGCCATCGCCGCGCTGACGGTGCTGGTGGGCGCGACCCTGGCCGTGGTGCAGTCCGACGTCCGGCGGCTGCTGGCCTACTCGTCCATCAGCCACGCCGGGTTCATCCTCGTGGGGGTCGAGGCGGCTACCGACGAGGGTGTGGCGGGCTCGCTCTTCTACCTGGGCGTCTACGCCTTCCTGGCGCTCGGCAGCTTCGCCGTCGTCACGATCCTGGGGAGCGGCCCCGACGGCCGCCAGACGCTGGATGCCTACGACGGCCTGGCCAAGCGCTCGCCGACCCTCGCCGCGGCGTTCGGCGTGCTGCTGCTGGCGCAGGCGGGCGTGCCGTTCACCACCGGTTTCTGGGCCAAGCTGGAGGTCATCGGCGCCTCGGTGGAGGCCCGCTCCTACTGGCTGGCGGGCATTGCGATGCTCGGCGCGGTGGTGGCGGCGTTCCTGTACCTGCGGGTCGTGGTGCGGATGTACCTCACGGCGCCCACCGACGACCGGCGTCCGGCCATCTCCCGCTCGGCCGGCTTCGTGGTCGCCGTGTGTGCGGCCGTCACGATCGTCTTCGGCATCGTTCCCGGACCGCTCGTGGAGCTCACCAACGACGCCACGATTTTCCTCGGGGGCTGAATCTCCCGGCAGCCGCCGGCTCCCGCACCGCTCGAGGAATCCCCGATGCGCCGGGCGCTAGCGCGAGGATCGGTTCACACGGAGCATCGGTTTGGCTCGGGTTCTGGTGCGGTGACCACCGACCGGTGTCCCCGCAGCAAGGATCGGAGACGTGCTCGGGCTTGTCGATGAGGTCACCCTCCCGTTGCGGCGCGACGAGGATCTGCTGCGCACGCACGTGCCCGCGCTCTCGGTGCGCTTGCGGCCTCGCCGCCTCCACCTCGCTGCACATGCATGGATACGGAGTCGACCGGCGCCGCTCGCGGCCTCATCCGCAGTCGTCGGTCCGAAATAAGACCGAATCGGCGGGAACCGGCAGGGTTTGGCGTTCGTCGTATCAGTGATGGACGTATCAGGCGGCGATGCGCCGCGTCGAGAGGAGGCGTGAGAATGCGAGGACTGAGAATGCGAGGACTGCTCGCCGCGGCACTCACGGCTGCTCTTGTGATGAGCGCCACCGCGGAAGCGGGGGCGACCGAGCACACGACCGACCCGGTGCCACCGCCCGACGCCGTGGCCATCACCGTGGACGCACCGCCCCACGAGGCGCGGCTCGAGGAGTTCGACGAGGTCCACTGGTACCGCTTCGACGCAACCGACGGCCAGGACTACTGGATCGTCGTCGACACCGGGGGGAACAGGTCGTTGCCGGCGGTCGACGCCCGGTTCTCGCTGCACGACGCCGCCGGCGAACGAGTTGACGTCGCGTCGGCATCCGACGACGACGAACTGCGCTGGGCCGATGAGACGACGTACTTCGTCCGAGTCTTCACCGACTGGTATTCGGATGTTCCAACCGGTGGCTACGGGCTCGCGGTCCACGCCATCGAAGATGACCACGGCGACACGCCGGCCAACGGAACGACGGTCGATCTCGCTCACACAGCGAGTCCTGCCGGAACGATCGACTACCAGGACGATGTGGACTGGTTCCGTTTCAGCGCAGAGGCAGGCGACCTCTACCGCATAACGACACCGGACACCGTCGAGATGAGCATCCACCTGCTCTTTGCGATCGGTGACGATCCCGGCGATGCCGCCGAAGCGGCCGATGGGGGGGATTTCACCCGCTGGGGTACCGGTGGCGGTCAGGATGGGCTTGCTGGGAAACCGTGGCTGTTCGCGGTGTCGGGCCGCTACGGGGTGCGCATCGGGGCTGCGTCCGATGAGCAAGGCGAGTATCCCCGCCACTACGCGGTGGATTTCGAACCGCTCACCGACGACCACTCGAACACCCCGCAAGGCGCGACGCCCCTGTCGGTCGACCAAGAGATCGTTGCGAGTCACGACTACAGACTCGACGAGGACTGGTTCACGGTGGACTTGGTCGAGGGGCACAGGTATGTCGCTGAGTTGAGTCGTGCCGACAGCCACTTGCCCGATCTGTCGCTCGAACTGTTCGGAGCGGCGTCGGATGTGGGGTCGAGCATCTCCCGGCGGGACCTGGCCGCATCAGCCGGCGTCGGCACCGAGGTGGTGTGGCGAGCGACCCAGACCGGTCCGCACATCGCCCGGGTCACGGACGCTTCGAACGGCCCTGGCGAGCGATTCCCCGGCGAATACTCGGTCGTCGTCCGGCGGCGACCTCCGGACGACCATGCCGACGTCGAGACCGGTGCCACTCTGCTGTCGGAGGGAGCGTGGACAGAAGGGACGCTGGAGGTATCCGGGGACCTCGACTGGTATTGGTTCTCGACCCGAGGCGGTGCGCTGTACGTCCTCGAGTACCAGTTGCGCGACGGGGAGACGGCTGAGTTCGTGCCTCTTGCGGACCATGCGTCGGGAGTCGATGTGTCCGCGTATTTCGTCACGGACAGCGACAGCGACGTGTTCTTAGCCGCCCTGGGATACCTCGACGAATCGGACGGTACCCGGTCCCTGGTTTTCCTGAGCGAGGCGTACGACAACGCTGGCGGCATCGACTACCGCTTCCGGCTCGTTGAGCACAAGCGAGAGCGGGTCGACCATGCCGATGACCGCGCGGGCGCACGATCTCTCCGTAACGGCGAGACCGTGTCAGGAGCGGTGAGCGAGGGCGACTCCGACTGGTTCGCCTTCGACGCCCACGCGGGTGGCATCTATTCGATCAGTACCGTCTCCAGTGCCCTCTCGCACGAACTTGGAAGGATCACGATCGAGGTTCTCGACGACGAAGCGCTGGTGCCGTCGATCAACCGGCGATTCGAGCGTTCCGGCGATCTGTGGCCGGATGCGGCTCACGAGTTCTGGCTGGCTCCCGAACTGTGGTCGGGGGCGAGTCACGAGTTCTTGCTGGCTCCCGAATCGGGCAGGTACTGGATCCGCGTCCTCGGCCAATCGAGCGGACCGGAGACTTATGGACTCAGCCTCGCCCACGCGGCACTTGCCAAGGACGATCACGGGGACACCAGTGCCGATGCGACGCGCCTGGATCCGAGTCCGGCAACCGCCCTGCTGGGGGCCCTGGGCCTACCGCCGGCGTATGCAGCCTCTGCAGCAGGTGGCAAGTTGCGGTTGGCCACCGCGCGGGGACGCCTGGAGGGCTTCGAGGACGTCGATTGGTTTGGGCTCAACATGAGAAGGGGAGTGAAGTACCGCATTGTTCCTGCCAAAGGGGACCCGGACTCGCCCTCAGCGTCGACATTCAACGAGAACCTCGGGTTCAGTCTCCAGGACGGGGATACCCGCATCGACAGCCTGACGTACATCGACAGCGTGACGTACGGGAACCCGACCATCGAGTACGTACCGACTGTGACGGGGACGCGCTTTCTTGTGGCCGAAGGCCGTATGCCTGTCGCGTTGCGGGGAGTTCCCGAGGGCCTCCCGCTCGACCGGTTGTTGGGACCGTTCGAGTACGGCTTCGACGTGGAGATCCTCGCGCCCGACGATGTCCCGGATCTTCGCGAGGCTGCGCCGGTGGTGTCCTCGGGGGATTCCCTTCACGGGACTCTCGACACTCCCGGCGATGTTGACTGGTTCCGGGTGGATGCCCGGGAGGGTGAGACCTGGATCCTCCAATCCGGCAGGTCGCACTGGGGATGCGTGCAGATCCACGCTCCCGGCGGCGCCGGTGTCGTGCTCGAGCGATGTAGCGAGGATCGCGTCTCTTGGACGGCCTTCGAGACCGGCGAGTACGGCATCCGGCTGTCCTCGAGCGGCGATGCGAGCGATAGCGACTGGCGGGCGAGCGATAGCCATCCGGTGCCTTCGGACTATTCGATGACGCTCCGGGTCGCTGAGCCTGATGATCACGGGAACAGCCG
>JAGWAL010000038.1 GCA_021296415.1 Acidimicrobiia bacterium
CAGGTAGGTCGCCTGCCTGAGTACCCCCCCTGGGACTTGAACCCAGAACCTGCGGATTAAGAGTCCGTTGCTCTGCCAATTGAGCTAGAGGGGCTTGCCGCGACCCGGCGGGGGCTGGGTTCGGTGGCGGTTGACCGAGGGGATTTGAACCCCCGACCTCCGGGACCACAACCCGGCGCTCTAACCAACTGAGCTACGGTCAACAGGGGCACCCATCATAAGCCCGCACGGGTGCGCCGACACGCTCCAAGTGGCGCCGGCGCCGTGGTCCGGGCCGCAAGGCCGTGGATTCCGGCCTGTGTCGGAATGACGGACGAGAAGGGTGGCAGAGCCGCAGGGGACAGATGGGCTCATCGAAGACCCAGCCTCTGGCGTCAAGGGCTTCCAGCACGGTGTCCAGGGCCGCCAGGGTGTCGGCGCCGGTGTGCTCGTGCAGAATCAGGATCGAGCCGTTCTGCATGTCGAGCATGCTCCGGGTGAGTTCCTCGATCCCCGGGAATTCCCAGTCTCGCGGGTCCGGTTCACCCCAGAGCACAACCTCGAACCCCTCGTCGCCGGCCCATTCGAGGATCTCGTCGTTGACGACGCCGAACGGGGTGCGCAGGCAATTCGTGCCGAGTTCGCCGAACAGTTCGGCGCTGGCGCGCAGTTCCCGGCGGAACAGCTCTTCGCTGGTGAGCGCCGCCCTCTCGTGAGACCAGAGGTGGCTGCCGATGGTGTGCCCGCGGGCAACGATCTCCTCAATGAGGTGGAAGTTCACCTCGGCGTGCGCCGCCACGGGGAAGAACGTGGCGCGCGCCCCGTACCGGTCAAGCAGGTCGAGGGTCGGCCGCGTCCAGCGGGTGTTCGGCCCGTCGTCGAAGGTCAGATAGAACCGCGGCGCACCCGCCTCGCCGGGGGGTCCCCAGCGGATCGTTCGGGCTGGTCGCCCGAGGGGTTCGGCGACGTGTCCCGCCACGAATGGAACCACCTCTATCAGTTCGCGTTCCTCGGCGGTGAGTTCCTCGGCGGTGAGTTCCTCAGGCTCCTCGCTCCTGATCAGCAGGAAGTAGCAGTCCTCGCCCATGGTGTAGATGTTGAAGAACGAATCCGCCGGATTCGGGCAGATCGTCGGGATCGCGGTGTAGTCCGTCGATCCCGCAGGATCCGGCACCGGGCTGTTCGGCGGTGCCGAACCCCCACTTTCGTCGGTGGAATCGGTCGGATCCGCCTCAGCGGGCTCCGGTTCGTCCGGTGGATCCTCCTCCACAGGCTCTCGGGGAGGTGGAAGCGCCTCCGCACGATCCTCCTCCGGTACGGCGGTGTCGGCGTCGGGTCCGTCGACCGGCCCACCTTCGACAGGTCCGACGGCCGGCGGGTCCGCGGACGGCTCGCCACCGGCGGCGAGCGTCGGGTCGTCCACCGAGGCGCTGAGGCTCGGCGAGGATGCCGAACTCATCGCCACGGCCAGCGCGCCGACGAGGGCAAGAACGGCGAGCGCGGCGAGGGTGGGGCGCCACCTCATGGCCGGCCGTCCCCGCTCTCGTCGCTGCCGGAGCACGGCTCGGGTCCGACCAGGGCCGAGGCGCACAACTCGTCCGCGAGCACGAACCACATCCTCACCGTCCCATCGGCGGAGACGGTTGCCGGCGTGTCCAGGACCCGCCCGGCGCTCACCGGGGCACGGTGCTCGATCTCGGCGCGATAGGGCGCGCACAGGCCCCGGGTCGCGACGGCTTCCAGCACCGCCGTCCAGTATGCGGCGTTGTTCACGTGTCCCAGCACGTCCAGATCACACCAGCGCGGCACCCACCGGAGCGCCCCGTCCGCCGTGGGCACCGGCGGGTGCCGGAGCGTGGCGCCGACCCGCCGGCCGGTGGCCGAGGGCCCGAAGACGGCCTCGAACTCCGGCGTGAGGCGGCGCGGTATGCCCGTGGCGGGATCGATGTGCACCCAGAGCGCCGCCGCATCGATGCGAGCCCCATGGGCACCGCGCAGTTGCGTCGAGCGCTCGGCCCAGCGGCCGCCGAGACCCGAGCACCAGGTCGTGAGGGTGATGGTCTCGTCGAAGACGGCGGGAGAGCGAACGGCCATCAGGAGGCGCCGCAGCACCCACGCCCGATCGTCGCCGAACCCGGCGTCGAGATAGTCGTCGGTGGCGACATCCTGCAGGTGGCAGGCCAGGGCGTCGAGACGGAGGAAGCCATCGGGACCCGCTTCGTCGAGTCGAACCCGGCGAGTCTCGCTGAACCGCCGACCGGCCGCGGGCAACGGCTCCAACCTGCCGGCACCGACGATTCTGGGCACGGCTCGGACAGTAACACCGGACCCCGAACTCGCCGTGCAACCGGCGGGGGCGGACCGGCCGTCCGTTAGCCTCCTGTGCCGGCGGACGGGCGGCACGATGCGCTGCCGGTCCGGGGACTCGGCGAGGAGCTGGTGACATGGCGCGAACGGGGTTCGAGACGAGCGACACGGCCGGTGCCGTCGCGGATCTGCCCTACCGCATCGTGGCGGAGGGTCTGGCCTTCCCCGAGGGGCCGGTGGCACTGGCCGACGGCTCGGTGCTGCTGGTGGAGGTACGGGGACCACGGGTCACGAGAGTCACGCCGAACGGTGACTGCGAGACGGTGGCCGAATGGGACAGGGTCACGACCGCCGGGCCGAACGGCCTCGCCATCGGTCCCGACGGAGCGGCCTACATCTGCAACAACGGCGGCTTCGCCTGGTACGAGAAGCGCGGCATCTGGCTGCCCTCGGCGCCGGGCACGGGGGCCGGTCAGAGCCCCGAATACATCACCGGGAGCATCGACCGCCTCGACCTCGAGACGGGCGAGGTGACGGTCCTGTACACCGCCTGCGGGGGTCATCGCCTCTGCGGCCCGAACGACCTGGTCTTCGATGCCTCCGGCGGCATGTGGTTCACCGACCACGGCAAGGTGCGGGCGCACGACGAGGACCGGGTCGGCGTCTTCTACGCCACAACCGACGGATCGTTCGCCCACCGGGCGATCTTCGGGCTTCCCGGACCGAACGGCATCGGTCTGTCCCCCGACGGCACGGTGCTGTACGTCGCCGAGACGCCCACGGGGCGGCTGTGGGCTTGGGACATCAGCGCCCCCGGGCGCGTCGACCATCGCAGTAAGCGATGCCTCGCCAACACGCTTGGCCACTTCGACTCCCTGGCCGTGGAGGCCGACGGCACCGTCGTCGTGGCGGCCCTCGGCGAGGGACTGTGCGTTGTGCGCCCCGACGGTGAGACCAGCTACGTGCGGGTGCCCGGACCGCTGGCCACGAACGTGTGCTGGGGCGGCGAGGATCTGCGAACCGCCTATGTGACCGAGGCCGCCGAGGGGCTGCTGCTGGCGTACGAGTGGCCCCGGCCGGGGCTGCGGTTGGCGTACAACCGCTAGACGGCGTCGGTGCCTTCCTCGCCGGTGCGGATCCGCACGATCCGGTCCACTTCGGTCACCCAGATCTTGCCGTCGCCGATCTTGCCGGTGCGCGCCGCCTCCACGATGGCCTTGACGGTGGCGTCGAGGTCCTTGTCGTCCACCACGATGTCCATGCGCGACTTCGGGGTGAAGGAGATCTGATACTCGGTGCCCCGGTACGTCTCGGTGTGACCTCCCTGGCGCCCGTAGCCCTGCGCCTCAGAGACGGTCATACCGTGGATGCCGACGGTGTTGAGCGCCGCCTTCACGATGTCCACGTGGTGGGGCTTGATCACTGCCGTGATCAGTTTCATTGCGTACCTCCTGGATGCCCAGTGTGGCTCACCGGTGACCGAGTCCCTCGCCGGACGCTCCGCGTTGAACGCTTCCTGTCGCCGTCACGCACCGCTGCCTTTCCGGCGACGGCGACAGCGTAGCGGCTTGCCAAACTGTGCCACCGGCGCGAGCGGACTTGTCGCCGGGTTTCTCAGCAACGGGAGGAGCCGGGGATGTACCTGGAGTTGAACCTGGAAACCGGGAAACGGCGCCTCGCCGAGGTCGACGACTTCGAACGGTTCCACATCGAGGCCGACGGGGACCGCCACGACGTGCTCGGGGTGCTCGGTCCGGAGGCTCGTCTCGGACACACCCATCATCTGTGGTGGTCAATCGAGGCGGTGCGGCGGCTGGCTCCGGGGGACCGGGAGCCGGCGTGGGACGAGCGATTCGACGCCATGATGGCGTGGGCGGCGACCCAGGGATGGATCGACGAGGCGGGCACGCACGTCCAGGTCCACATCGAGCGCCCCGGCGGAGGCATCGTGACGACGCAGTAAGCGAGCGGGCAACCGTCGCTGAACCCGAGCGTCGCGGTCTGGATTCCGGCTTTCGCCGGAATGACGAGAGTGGGCTTGGAACGACGGGATCGGGCTCGATGTGACCGGATCGAGCCCGGTGTGACGGGACGGTGGCCTATCCCGGGGCTTCGGAGGTGGCGCGGGCAATGGCTGCGGCGCAGCGGGCGTTGTTGACGACGAGCTCCACGTTGGCGTCCACCGAGCGACCCCCGGTGGCCTCGTCGATGGCGTCCAGCACGTAGGGCGTGACCTCCCCGCCTGAGATGCCGGCGGCCTCCGCTCGGGTGAGCGCCTCGGAGATGGCGGTGTCGATGACGGCGTTCGCCACGGCCGCAGCCGCGGGAGGCGGAACGACGAACAGGACGGCCGTGCGACCCATGGCGCCGGCGACGGCAGCCGCTCCGGCGGGGGAGTCCACGCGGAACGGCAATTCCAAGCCGCTGGTGACGCTCCAGAAGGCCGGCAGCTCGTCGCAGCCGTAGCCGACGACGGGCACCCCGAGTGTCTCGAGCCGTTCGAGGGTCTGCGGCAGGTCCAGGAATGCCTTGGCGCCGGCGCACACCGTCGCCACCGGGTAGCGGGCGAGGGCCTCAAGGTCGGAACTGACGTCGCCGGTCTCGGCGCTATTGCGGTGCACGCCCCCGATGCCGCCGGTGGCGAAGACGCCGATGCCGGCGGCGTGGGCCAGCGCCAGTGAACCGGAGACGGTGGTGGCGCCGGCGGCCCAGCGAGCCGCCACAGCCACCGGAAGATCGCGTTCGGCCATCTTCTCCTCACACGCCAGGATCGCGGCGTAGCCGTCGCCGTCCAGGCCCACCCGGGGCACGCCGTCGAGCAGCGCGGTCACCGCCGGCGTGACGCCCTGGGACTCGATGGCATCCAGGCAGCGTTCGAGGGCTTCGGCGTTACGGCCCGGCGGCAATCCAAGATGCGAGTACACCGTCGACTCCAGCGCCACCACTGGCCGCCCGCCCGCCAGGGCCTCGGCCACACGGGGATGCACGAGCGGCGTGATCACGTCACGTCTCCAGGTTGCGGACGCCGCAGACGCTCGACGGTCCGTGGATGGAGTGATCCCGGCGGACCGTGGTTCCCGGCCTTCACCGGCGTGACGGCGCAAGCGGTAGTCGGTGGCATCACTCGGCAGTCTGCATCGTGCCGCCCAGCTCGGCCAGCGACTCCAGATGAGCGGCGGCCGCTGCCTGGCCGGCCACGGTCGCCTCGCGCCAGGTGCAACCCTCCAGGCGGGCTGCCAGCAGGCCGCCGGCGAACGCGTCCCCCGCGCCGGTGGTGTCCGGCACTTCCTCCAGGTGCGGCGGCGCGATCGCCTCGCCGTCGTATCCCGCGCCGTACAGGCGCGTCGGGCGTGCACCGTCCTTGACGATCGCCAGGCCGGCGAGTTGCCTGTAGCCGCCGGTGGACTCCAGCAGGCGCGCTTCGCCGGCGTCGCACAGCAGCACGTCGGGAACGACCTCGGCGAGCGTCTCCCTGAAGGCGACGACGCCGGAGTCGGCGATGGCACCCACCGAACAGGCATCCACGCTCACGGTGCCGCCGGCACCGCGGACCGCGCCGATCATGCGCCGCGCCGCCGACGCCGAGGGATCCTCCAACAGCGAGTAGCCCGCGACGTGGAGGATGGCCAGATCATCGAGCCACGCCCGCTCGAAGCCGTCCAGCTCTGCACAGGCACCCCGATCGGTGAGCATGGTCCGTTCGCCGGCTTCGCCAATCAACACCACGACCGTGCCGGTGCGCCCGCTACGGCGCACGCAGGCCCGAACCCCCTGGACGGCCAGTTCGTCCAGCAGGCGGTCGCCCAACGTGTCGTTTCCGACCTGTCCGAAGAAGCGCACGCGCTCCGGGCCGAGCGCCCCGGCGGCGGCAACCGCCGCGTTTGCCGCGCTGCCTCCCCGGCGTCGCAGGATGACGCACGGATTGTCGGTGTCGGCGCGCACGCCGCTGCGGCGGTGCACGACCACGTCTTCCAGCAGGTCGCCGACGAAGCCGAGCACCTCCACGGCTGCGGGGTCGCCGCCCGACTCCTGGATTCCGGCCTCCGCCGGAATGACGGGAGGGGTGGTCGGGAGCTCGGAAGGGGTGGCCGGATTGGCGGGCGGGTTGGCCGGGATGACGGTAGGGGTGGTCGGGCGCTCGGAAGCGGCGGTTGAGGTCATCGGCGGACGCGGGATCGGCGGGTTGGCTCCGGCGGGCCGATCAGCTCAGGGACGCGCAGAGCGAGGCCATGAACGCCTCGGGCTCCACGTGGGTCACCACCGAGGCGTTTGCCGGTTTCCCGGTCACGCCGATGTGGTCGACGATGGTCTGGCCACGCGCCGGGCCGTCGCCCGGGACGACCTCCACGTAGAAGTCGGCGGTCTCGGCGATGTCGGGGTCCAGCGCCACCGCCATCGCCAGGGGGTCGGGCAGGTCGAACCCCTCGACGCCGGACATCCTGCCCACGAATTCGGTCAGGGCGCGCTGGATGTCGCAGGTGAATTCCGAGTACGGGGTGCCGATGGCCCGCAGGCGGGCCTCGCCCTCGGGCCCCACGAAGGCGCAACTCCAGGACACGTCCCAGCCCACCATGGTGATCGGCATGCCCGACTCGAAGACGATGCGGGCGGCCTCGGGGTCGGCGTAGATGTTGTACTCGGCCGCCGGCGTGACGTTGCCGGGCAACCGCCCGGTACCGCCCATGACGTAGCAGTGCGCCACGGCCCCGGCCAGGGCGGGTTCGCGCAGCAGAGCCGTACCCACGTTGGACAGCGGCCCCAAGGTGACCAGGGTGATCTCGCCGGGCGAGCCGCAGATCGTCTCCACCAGCACGTCGGTGGCGTGGCCGTCGGCGGGGGTGCGCCCGGTGAGGTCCAAGCCGATGTCGCCGAGCCCGTCTTGGCCGTGCACGATCTCCGCCGAGATCAACTCCCGGAAGATGGGCTGGGCCAAGCCGGCGTGGACCGGCACCGGCGAACCGCACAGCTCGGCGGTGTAGAGGGCGTTCTGGACGCAGCGGTCCAGCGGTACGTTCCCCGCCACGATCGTCAGTGCCTCGACGGTGACATCGGGAGCGCGCAGCGCCATGATCAGCGCAACGGCGTCGTCGGAGGCGGTGTCGGTGTCGATCAGGAATCGCCGCATGGCGTGCTCCTCCGGTTCGTGGTGGGCTCGGCCGATCTTCGATCGGTCCTCTTGAAACACGACCCCACCGGTCGCCGGAATGACCGCTCAGGCGTGCCGTTCCCCTTCATCAGCCGGTACCCAGCGAGGCGTAGCCGGGCTTGATCACGTCGTCGATCAGCGCCAGCCGCTCGTCGAAGGGGATGAACGAGCTCTTCATGGCGTTGATCGTGAGCCAGCGCAGGTCGGCCATGCTCCAGCCGAAGGCCTCGGTGCAGAGCAGCATCTCCTTGCTGAGGCAGGTGTCGCTCATGAGCCGGTTGTCGGTGTTGATGGTCACGCGGAAGCGCAGGCGGCGCAGCAGGTCGATGGGGTGCTCGGCGATGGAGGGCGCCAGGGCGGTGTGCACGTTGGAACTGGGACAGAGCTCCAGGGGGATGCGGCGGTCCCGCACGTAGGCGGCCAGTGGCCCCAGTCGCGGTGGCGCGTCGGGGTCCGAGGCATCGACTTCGATGTCCTCGACGATGCGCACGCCGTGGCCGAGGCGCTCGGTGCCGCAGTACTGCACCGCCTCCCAGATCGACGGCAGGCCGAAACCCTCCCCGGCGTGGATCGTGAAATGGAAGTTGGCTCGCTGCAGGTATTGGAAGGCGGCGATGTGCCGGGTCGGCGGGTGGCCCGCCTCGGCGCCGGCGATGTCGAAACCGACGATGCCGTCGTGGCGGTGGCGCACGGCCAACTCGGCGACCTCGGTGGCGTGCGCCGCGTGGCGCATGGCGCACAGCAGCCCCACCACCCGGATGCCGCGCCCCTGGCTGCCGGTGGCGAACCCACTCAGGACGCTGCGTACCACCTCGTCCATGCCCAGCCCCCGCTCGGTGTGCAATTCGGGGGCGAAGCGCACCTCCGCGTAGACCACGCCGTCGGCGGCGAGGTCCTCGGCGCACTCCGCGGCCACACGGGCGATGGCGTCGGGGGTCTGCATGACGCCGACGGTGTGGATGAACGTCTCCAGGTACGCCTCGAGACTCTGGCCCGAGGCGGCCCGGGTCATCCAGCGCCCCAGCTCGAGCGGATCACTGGTGGGCAGCCCTTCGTAGCCCGTCTCGGCGGCCAACTCCGCGATCGTGGCGGGCCGGAGCCCGCCGTCCAGGTGGTCGTGCAGCAGTGCCTTGGGCGCCCGCCGGATGTCCTCCAGCGGGGGGAGGGTCTCGTTCACGCCCGCCCGCCGGCGGTGACGCGGTCCAGGACCAGGAGCCGCGGCGGCGCGGCTTCGGCGGCGACGTCGAAGCCGCCCTCCAGAGCGGCCAGGGCGCCCGGCAGCAGCGACTCGTCCTCGGTGTGCAACTCCAGCAGCGGCTCGCCGGCGCGCACCCGCTCGCCCTCCTTTGCCCGGCACACGACCCCCGCCGTGGCGCTCACGGGGTCCTCCTTGCGTGCCCGGCCCGCTCCGAGCCGCCAGGCCGCGATCCCCACGGCCAGGGCGTCGAGACGTCCCAGCACCCCGTCGACGGGTGCGACCACCGTCTCCACCACGGGTGCCCACGGCAGTTCGGCGTCCGGGTCGCCACCCTGGGCGGCGATCATGGCCCGCCAGACGTCCATCGCCGCACCCGATGCCAGAACGTCTGCCGGATCGGCGTCGAGTCCCGCCAGATCGGTCATCTCACGCGCCAGGGCGAGGGTCACCTCGACGAGATCGGCCGGCCCGCCCCCGGCGAGCGTCTCGACCGACTCGCGCACCTCCAGGGCGTTGCCCGCGGTCCGCCCCAGCGGGGTGTCCATGCCCGTCAGCAGCGCTGCGGTGCGCACCCCGTGCGCCTCGCCCAGCGTGACCATCGCCTCGGCCAGTTGGCGCGCCACGGCGTGGGTCTTCATGAAGGCACCGGAGCCGACCTTGACGTCCAGCACCAGGGCGCCGGTGCCCTCGGCGATCTTCTTGCTCATGATGGAGCTGGC
Source organism: Acidimicrobiia bacterium (assembly GCA_021296415.1). Lineage (GTDB taxonomy): Bacteria > Actinomycetota > Acidimicrobiia > Acidimicrobiales > CATQHL01 > VXNF01. Next base: position 9,350 of record JAGWAL010000038.1, read on the forward strand.
GATGAGGGGGATCGAAGGCACCGTCCCGGTGACGTCCCGCAGGGCGTAGATCCGCCGGTCGGCGGGTGCCAGCCCCGCCCCGGCGGCGCAGATCACCGCACCCACGCCGGCGAGTTGAGCCAGGATCTCCTCGTTCGACAGGGCGGCGCGCCAGCCGGCGATGGCCTCCAGCTTGTCCAGCGTGCCCCCGGTGTGGCCGAGGCCCCGGCCCGAGAGCTGCGGCACCGCCGCCCCGCAGGCTGCCATCAGCGGCGCCAGCACCAGGGAGACCTTGTCGCCGATCCCGCCGGTGGAGTGCTTGTCCACAGTGGGGCGGTCCAGGCCCGAGAGGTCCAGCCGCTCCCCGGAGTCGATCATGGCCTGCGTCCAGACGGCCAGCTCGTCGGGCTCCATGGCCTGGAAGTAGATGGCCATCAGTAGGGCCGAGGCCTGCTCGTCGGGGATGCGACCCGACGTGTAGCCGTCGATGAACCAGGCCATCTGGTCGGGACGCAGCGCCTGCCCGTCCCTCTTGGCGCAGATGAGGTCGACGACGGAGAAGTCGCTCACAGGTCGTCGGACCGGGCCCGCTCGGGCCCCAACGCCAGCTCGACAAGCTCCGTCCGGGTGCAGATGAGGTCGACCGTGGAGAAGCCGCTCATAGATCCTGGGGGCCGAAGGCGTCGGGCAGCAGGTCGCCCAGCGTGGCGTCCCGGTTGATCACCAGTTCGGCGCCGCCGACCTCGTAGAGGACCTGACGGCAGCGCCCGCAGGGCTTGCCCGCCGGCAGGTCGTCGATGTCGTAGCCGCCGACAACCGCAACCGCCACCAGGCGCCCGCCCCCGGTGGTGTGCAGCGCGCACACCAGCGAGCACTCGGCGCACAGCCCCAGCCCGTAGGAGGCGTTCTCGGCGTTGCAACCCACCAGGACCCGCCCGTCGTGGACCAGGCCGGCGGCACCCACGTGGTAGCGGGAGTACGGGCAGTAGGCGTTGGCGGCCACGGCTCGGGCGCGCTCGAAAAGGTCGTCCCAGTCCGCCTCGGCGGCCGTGACCGAAGCGCCGGCGGTCATTGCTGCTGGCCGCGCCGGTAGCGCATGCCGTCCGCGGCGGGCATGCGCAGCTTGGAGGTGTAGAAGAGCAGCACCAGCAGCACCGTGATGTAGGGCAGCGCCTGGGGGAACTGCTTGGGCACCGTCTCGGTGGCGTAGTGCCAGACGGCGAAGCCGCCTGCGGCGATGGCCAGCCCTGTCGCGGCCCGATACCGGCGGCGGACCAAGAAGAGCAGCGCCATGAGACCGAGAGCCAGCACCACCATCAGCAGCAATCCGTGCACCGCGGGCCGGTCTCGCAACTGCAGCGTGTCGGTGAAGCCGAACAGCAGGCCGCCCAGGGCGGCGCCCACGGGTCGCCAGTTGCCGAAGATGGTGGTGGCCAGGCCGATGAAGCCCCGGCCGGCGGTCTGGCCCT
>JAGWAL010000039.1:0-8587 GCA_021296415.1 Acidimicrobiia bacterium
GTCCTCATCGTCCGCACCCCGGACGGGCAAATCACGGCCCTCGACGCCACCACCTGCACCGAGATCCCGCCCACCGAACCGGCCTAGGTAGACTTCTCGTTTCATGCCCACCGAGCCAGCCGACAACCTGCGCCGCGCTGTCCCGGGACTCTCGGAGGACTGGCCGCACCGTGTCGCCGAGCGCATCGTCCGGCTCGTCGCCCGGATCCGCAAGACCACGGATCGTCCCAGCGCCAATCTGGCGCGCCGGCTCGTCTACGGCTTGGTCATGATCGTCCTGGGCATACTGATGTTCGTATTCGGCGTGATCGGTCTGGTCCGGCTCATCGACGCGTACCTCCCCGCTGACGTGTGGGCCACGTACGCGCTGCTCGGCGCGTTCCTCAGCGGAATCGGGTTGCTGCTGTGGGCGAAGCGGCCACGGCGCGCCGCCTCCTGACCGGCACCGTGAGTCGAGCGCCCCACGACGTCGTCATCCTCGGCTCGGGCCCGGCAGGGTTGACGGCCGCCATCTATTGCGCCCGTGCCAACCTGGCGCCGCTGGTGTTCGAGGGAGAGCCCTCCTCCACCGGCGACCAACCCGGCGGGCAGCTCATGATCACGACCGACGTCGAGAACTATCCGGGCTTCCCCGACGGGATCATGGGGCCCGAGCTGATGGCCGCGTTCCGGGCCCAGGCGGCGCGGTTCGGCGCCGAGTTCCGCACCGAGAAAGTGGTTCGCGTGGACTTCTCCGAGCAGCCCTACCGGCTCTGGGTCCGGGGTGAGGCCGGAGCCGACTCCGCCGCCCGGGCCCGTGCAGTGATCGTCTCCACCGGGGCCCGATCCCTCATGCTGGGGCTGCCGGCGGAAGAACGCCTCATCGGGCGCGGCCTGTCGACGTGCGCCACCTGCGACGGCTTTTTCTTCCGCGGTCGGGAGATCGCCGTGGTGGGGGGAGGCGATTCCGCCATGGAGGAAGCGCTCTTCCTCACGAAGTTCGCCACCAAGGTGACCGTCATCCACCGCCGCGACCAGTTGCGGGCCTCCAAGATCATGCAGGACCGCGCCTTCGCCTCCGACCGCATCGAGTTCCTCTGGAACCACGTCGTGACCGACATCGTCGGCGCGGAGGCGGTCGAGGGAGTGCAGGTGCGCCATACCGAGACCGGCGCCGAGCGAATCCTGCCGCTGGCCGGGGTGTTCATCGCCATCGGCCACCAACCCAACACCGATCTCTTCCAGGGCCTCCTCGGCATGAAGCCCAACGGTTACCTCGTCACCGAACCCGGCTCCACCAGGACGAACGTGCCGGGGGTGTTCGCCTGCGGCGACGCCCAGGACGACGTCTACCGCCAAGCGGTCACCGCCGCCGGCAGTGGCTGCATGGCAGCCATCGACGCCGAGCGCTGGCTCGAGGCGCAACACGACAGCGGGCACGGGTAGCGTTGGAGGGGCAACGGCGCACGCGCCGCCCGGACCCCGATAATCCCCAACCCAGCACCCCGCCGGGCGCTGCTGACCGAACGGCACTTGGAGGACACATGGCAGGCATCACCACACTCTCCTCAGCGACCTTCGACGAAACCGTCGGCGCCGCGGCAAAGCCGGTGCTCGTGGATTTCTGGGCCGAGTGGTGCGGTCCCTGCAAGATGATCGCCCCCGTGCTCGACGAGCTCGCCAACGAGCACGGCGACAGCATCACCTTCACCAAGCTGAACGTGGACGAGGCTCCCGAGGTCGCCCGCCGGCAAGGGGTGATGAGCATTCCGACACTCATCGTCTTCAAGGGCGGCCAGCCCAGCAAGCGCATCGTCGGCGCCAAGAGCAAGGCCGCCCTGCTCGAGGACCTCGCCGAGTTCCTCTAGACCGCGGCAGGCCGCCGGCGCCGTCCGGGCGAAGGGAGACCACCGATAGCCAGCGAGGCGCTGCCTCTCAGGGTCGGTACGAGCGGTCCCGCCGTGCGCGACCTGCACCGCAAGCTGACCGCAGCCGGCGAGACCGGCCTCACTCCGTCGGAGGTGTACACGGCTGACACCGCCGGCGCAGTGGAGCGCTTCCAGCAGAGCCGCGGCCTGCCGGCCGACGGCGTCTGCGGACCGGCAACGTGGGCCGCGCTGGTCGAGGCCGGCCACCGCCTGGGGGATCGACTCCTCTACCTGCGGACGCCGTACCAGCGCGGTGAGGACGTGGCGGACCTGCAGCGACGACTGGGCGCCCTCGGCTTCTCCGCCGGCCGCGTCGATGGGATTCTTGGGCCTGACACGGCCGCCGCCGTCAGTGCCTTCCAGCAGAACGCGGGACTCACCGCCGACGGGATCTGCGGACCGGACACCGTGGCCGTGCTCGGCCGAATCCCCTCGGGCGACAACCACAGCATGGAAATGCTCCTCGAGCGGGAACGCCTTCGCAGTAGGCCGCGCCTGCTGCGCGACGCCCCGATTGCCCTCGCCGGCGCCGACTCCCTCGTCGTGGCGGCAGCGCGCCTGCTGCGCCGCCGCGGGGCCGCCGTGGTCGTGCTGGCTCAGCGAGACGGCTCCGCCGTGGCCGCCGCGGCCAACGAACTCGACACGGCCGTTCTGCTCGACGTCCACTTGGCAGACGATCGAACCTGCGAAGCCTTCTACTTCGCCACGGAAGGCTTCACCTCCACCGGGGGCAAACGGCTTGCCGAGTTGCTGGCCGGCGGGCTGGGCGAGATCCTCGAGCAGCCGGCAGCAGCCGCGGTCGGCATGCGCCTTGCCCTCCTGCGGGAGAGCCGGATGCCGGCGGTCGCCTGCCGGCTGGGGCCGCCACCGGTCGCCGTCGAACGCCAGGCGGCGCTCGCCGAGCGCATCGCCCGGTGCCTGGCGGCCTGGATCGCCGAGCCGCTCTGAAGAAGGGGCGACCACTTCCCGGTAGACGAACACATGTTCTTCTACCGGCAGACGGGCCTGCTCCCGCCTAGCCCGTCACAAGGTGGTAGATGCGCTCCAGGTCGTCCAGGTCGGCGAACTCCACCGTCAGGCGTCCCTTGCGCTCGCCGATCTCCACCCGGACGGTGGTGGAGAGGAACTCGCTCAGCAGGTTCTCCAACTCCAACAGCGCCGACGGCTCTGCCGCCGGCACGGCGGGCTCGCCGTCGGCGCCGGAGGGAGCGACTGGGTGCCGCGAGTCCCGCGCCGGTTCGAGCTCGCCGGCCGGCTGCCGCACATGGTTCTCCAGTTGACGCACCGACCAACCCTCGCTGACCACCCGCCGGGCGAGGCGCGCCTGCTTGTCAGGATCGTCGATCGTCAGCAGCGCCCGCCCGTGCCCGGCGGAGATCTGGCGCGACGCCACGAGTTCCTGCACCGCGGTGGGGAGTTGCAGCAAGCGCGTCGCGTTCGTGACCGCGGCCCGGCTCCGGCCGACCCGGCGTGCGACGGCCTGCTGCGTGAGACCGAAGTCCTGCTGCAACTGCAGGAAAGCGGCGGCCTCCTCCAGGGGATTGAGGTCCTCGCGGTGAAGGTTCTCGACCAGCGCTTCTTCGAGCGACTCCCGCTCCTCGACATCACGGACGAGCGCGGGGATGGTCCGCAGTCCTGCCCGCTTGGCGGCGCGCCAACGCCGCTCGCCGGCGACGAGTTCGAACCGATCGGCGTCGAGTTGGCGGACCAGAACCGGCTGGAGCACGCCGATCCGGCCGATGGAGTCGGCCAGCGCATCCAGCGGTTCCTCCTCGAACTGGCTTCTCGGCTGGTGGCTGTTCGGCACGATGCTGGACACTGCGATCTCGCGATAGCCGCCGCCGACGCGCCCTCCGGTGGGGATCAGGGCATCCAGGCCACGGCCAATGCCTCTCTCAGACTGCGCCATCGGCCTCGAACTCCTTGGCCAGCAACCGGTACGTCAACGCGGCGCGCGAACGCGGCGAGTAGGCGGTGATCGGCAGCCCGCTGGCTGGCGCCTCGGCGAGCTTCACCGACCGCGGGATCGCCGTCCGGCACACCCGCTCCTTGTAGAGACCGCGAACCTCCTCGATCACCTGGCGGGAGAGATTCGTTCGGGAATCGTGCATGACGAGCAGCAGTTTGGACAGCACGAGTTCGGGATTGAGATGCCGGCGGATCTGGTCGACGTGCATCGTCAACTGCGCCAACCCCTCCAGCGCGAAGTACTCGCACTGGATCGGTACGAGCACCTCCCGGACGGCAGTGAGCGCGTTGATCGCCAGCAGCCCGAGGGCCGGTGGACAATCCACGAACACGTAGTCGAAGTCGTCCTGAACGCCGGACAGCGCACCCGCCAGACGGCGCTCCCGGTTGAAGGCCGACTGCAACTCGATTTCCGCGCCGGCCAGATCCAGATGGGACGGGACGGCCATCAACCCGTCGACTGCCGTGGGAAAGATGCAGTCGGCGATGGATCTGCCGTCCAGAATCACGTCGTAGACCGACGTCTTCAAGGAGCGCGGGTCCAAGCCGATTCCTGTTGTGGCATTGGCCTGCGGGTCGAGATCCACAACCAGCACCCGGCGCCCCAACTCGGCCAGCGCAGCCCCGAGATTGATCGCGGTCGTCGTCTTGCCCACGCCGCCCTTCTGGTTGGCAACGGCAATCGTGCGGCATTCAGACGTCACAGAAGCAATACCTCCGGCGGCGGGACTGGACGACATACTACCGAACGGCGCCTCGGCAAGGGTTCATGTTTCACGTGAAACATTCATCACGGGCGCGCCGGCGCGCGCGAATGGCCTGCAACCCGACGATCAGTACAAGGGCTCCCGTTGCATCGCAGCAGTCCGCCGCGGGAACCGTGGCTCGTGAGGCGCCGACTTGAGGAGTTCGGTGTAACTCGGCGCCGCACCGGTACTCCGCACGGACAACCCCAGTCCGGCCAGCGCCCCCGCCGGCCAGCGCGCCGAGTTGCCGGCCTCGGGCTCGCTGACGAAGAGCCGGCCCCCGAGTGTCAGGAACCCCGTGGCACACTCTGCTGTCAGCGCAGGTGGCCCGAACGACCGCGCCACCACGAGATCGAACGATCCCGCCAGGTCCGGATCCCGACCCAATTCAGCAGCGTCCCCACGTCGGAACGCAGCCCGAGCGCCGATCCCCAGGAGTCCGATGCCCCACGACACGAGTGCCTCACTCCGCGCCCGCCGATCGACGAAGACCCACCTTGTCTCCGGCCAGCATGTCGCCATGACCAAGCCCGGCAGACCCCCACCGATCCCCAGGTCGAGGCAGCGAGCCTCCCCCGGATCGCCGACCTGACGCGCCATGCCCACGGCATGCGCCACCTCTCGCTCGGCCGATGTCGCTCGCCCGACCAGGCCCTGCTGCTGCGCGCGCGCCAAGACCCGGAGCAGGCGCCGCTCGTCCGGCGGGTGCTGCTCGTCCGGCGGGTGCTGCTCGTCCGGCGGTCTGTCAGTCGCCAGGTCGAACCACCACGCGGCGGCGGGGCTCCTCGCCCTCCGAGACCGTGTCAACGCCTGTTATGCCGACGATGGCATCGTGCACGATCTTCCGATCAGCGGAGTTCATCGGCTCCAGGACTTTGGGCGTGCCGCTCACCGCCACGTCTTCGGCAACGCGTTGTGCAAAGGCCTCAAGTGCCTCCTGCCTGCGCCGGCGGTACCCGCCGACCTCCAGGCGCACCTTGCTGTGGCGGCGTCCCTGCGCCTGCCGTTGCACGATGACGCGCAACAGTTCTTCGATCGCTGTGAGCGTCGTGCCGCGACGGCCGATCAGCAGCCCGACCTCCTCGCCGTCCAGGACCACCTCCAACGTCCCGTCGGTGTCGCGGTTCGTCTCCACGGTCGCATCGATGGCGAACGCCTCGGCCAGCTGCTCGGTGAACGCGCTGAGCAACTCCTCCTCGTGCGCCAGTTCCATTGCTCCGTCGCGGCTCTCGGGGTCACTTGTCTGCATCTTCTCTCCTCTGCCCTTCGCTTCAGAAGTCGGCGCCTTGTTGCCGGGTTCGTTCCTGCGTCGACCGTCGGTCGCCCGGCCCGCTCGACGGCGCTCACCGGGATTCGACCGCGGCGATTCCCTCGGGGGCTTCTCCGGCGGCCGTGCGTCTGTGGATTTCCCGCCCGCGCCATCCCGCGGCGCCGCCCTCGGCGACTTCTTGGGCCCCTCGTTGCGGGAACCTCCCCCACGCGCGGGGCGGCGCTGCCGGCCCCGGCGTTCCGGCGGCGTCTCCACTCGCGGCATGATGCGCGCCCGAATCTGTGCGTTCGCCCGTCCCAACCCCAGAAGCCCGCGTTGCGGCTCCACGAGAATCTCGAACTCGGCCTCCCGCTCGTCCACGCCGAGTTGGTCGAGTGCCACTTCCTTGGCATCGGCAACCGTCCGGGCCTCAGTCACTATCCACTCCATGAGCCTCTCACTTCTTGTAGCGCTTCGCCCGCCGCTGCGGCGCGCCCTTCGGCGTCACGCGGCTCGGCAGCGGCTTGGGCGCGGGCATATCCTTCTTCTTAGAACGTCTGTTCGCACGCTCGCTCGGCTTCCGGGCGGCGCGTTCGTTGCGCCCACCGGACATCGCCGCGCGAGCAGTCTCCGGACGGGCCGCCTCGCGAGCCGGGCGCTGCGGAACGGCCCGCGCTGCGGGCGGGACCGGCTTCGGCTTCGGCGCGCCGCCGGTCACGGGGCGCTCGCGCCCATGGCGCCGCGGATCGGGCGGGCTGGCGAGGCCCAGTCGCTCCGCCAGGCCCCGCGGTTGCTCGGCCGGCTTCGGGGGCGGGGGTTCCTCCCCGCTGTCGGCGGCCACCTCGAGGGCGGCCTTCCGCTCGGCCTCCTCCTCCGCGAACGGCCGGTAGTACTTCCGCGTGATCACCGCCTGCTGACCGATGCGGATCACGCTCTGCGCGTTGTAGTACAGCACCAGACCCGCCGAGAAGCTGAACGAGATGATCGGCAGGAAGACAGGAATGACACGCATCATCATCCGCGCCTGCGGTGTCTGCTCCTCCGCGGACATGCGGCCGCTGATCTGGCGCTGCTGGTAGTAGCCGAGCGCCGCCACCAGAACGACCATGCCCAGATACGGCAACCCCGACACGAACGAGTTGCGCAGTGCCGAACTGGCGCTCTCGGCGAGATCGAACCCCCAGGCGCGCATCTCGGTACTGACGACGAGGTCCTGGTAGAGCTGGCTGTCCGTGTTCAGATAGTCCGGATTGAACGTCTGTTTGGCCGCGCCCTGGATCTGTGGTGCGCATTCGACACCGGGCGTGGCCGCGCACGTTGCCGCCGCCTGGCCGGACGACCAGCCCAGCACTGAGGTCCGCCGGGTCAGCCCGCGCAGCACGTAGAAGAGCGCGATGAAAACCGGGGACTGCATCAACAGCGGCAGGCACCCGCCCAGCGGATTGGCGTTGTTGGCCCGATAGAGCGCCATGACCTCTTCATTCATCTTCTGGCGGTCATGGCGGTACTCGGCCTGAATCCTCTTGATCTCCGGAGCGAGGCGCCGCATCGCCAGCATGGACTTGGTGCTGCGGATCGTGATCGGTGTGAGCACCGTCATCACGCACACCGTCAGCAGAACGATCGCCCCGGCGTAACTCGGCCACACGTCATAGAAGAACGAGAGCACCCGCGCGATCAGTCGCATCAGAGGCTCGAATGCCCGGCCGATGGCATCGAACATCAGGCGGCCCCCTCACAAGTGGCCGGCCCACCGCGCCGCGGCGGCACCGGATCGATGCCGTATGGCCCGAGGGGGTGGCACTTTGCCAGCCGGCGGACCGTGTACCAGGAACCTCGCAGGGCGCCATGGGTCCCGACGGCCTCGACGGCATACGCGGAACAGGTCGGGATGAACCGGCACCGCGGCGGGCGAACCGCGCTGAACGCCTGGTACACGCGAATACCGCCGACCAGCGCCCTGCGGGGGAGTCTCATGTGCGGTCCTGGCGCGCGCAGATGCGCCCGAGGGCCTGCTCCGCATCCCGCACCAGCCTGCTGAACGCGACGTCGGCCGCACCGGGTCGCGCGCGGATCAGGTAAGCGCCGCCGGGAAACGACGGTTGGCGCCCGGGGTCGCTCAACTGGTGCATCACCGCTCGCAGGCGCCGGCGCAACCTGTTGCGCACCACCGCGGTGCCGACGCGGCGCCCGACGGCAAACCCCACGCGCGGGGCGGCGCTGCCGCCATCCAGCACGTACCGGATCTCCAGAACGCCATGCCGGACAGTCCGACCATCGCGGCTGAGCCGATCAAATGTGGCCGAATCCCGGATCCGCCCGATCAGGCCGACAACCTCTGGCGCCCCTTGCGGCGACGTGCCCTCACAACAGCCCTCCCGCCGCGGCTGCTCATACGATTCCGAAACCCGTGCCGCCGCGCCCGGCGGCGAACGTTCGGCTGGTACGTCCGCTTCACTCCCGTTCCTCCTTGCGCCGGACCAACCCACTCTCACCGGTACGAATGCAGTGAATGGTCCTGGGCGCCGGCGCTCCGGGCACAAGTGCCGCGAAGCCCGTCCGCTCGGCCGGTCGGACAGGCGACGCGGCTCGACCGCTTCACGCTACGGCGCGACCGTATGCGCCACAACCGCACGCCGCATCGGCCCCGCGGAACCACGCCGGGCAGTGGCCTCCCCACGGGCGAACCACACCCAGACTCAATTACCCAAACAAAC
>JAGWAL010000039.1:8628-28168 GCA_021296415.1 Acidimicrobiia bacterium
TATATGCCCGCCGCGTACGAACGCCGCAGGTCCGTCGGACAGCCGAGCAGCCGACCACCCTTCGCTGACACCGCAGACGGGAGTCGGAATGTGGTCGATCCACGAGAACTGAGCCACCATCGTGAACGATCCAGCGCACCTGTGGAGTGCATGCGCGACAACGATTCAGAACCACGTCTCCGACGCCGTCTGGCACTCGACGTTCCGAGACATCCGCCCGCACGAACTGGCGAGCGACGGCTTACGCATCCACGTTCCCAACAGCATCGCCCGTGACAAGATCGAGCGCCGCTACCGCCATCTCATCGAGGACGTCCTCACCGAGATCACCGGGAAGCAACTCCGGCTCCTGATCGACGTCGAATCGATCTCTCTCGAGGCCGGCGATCTGCAGTCCGCGGAGGAACTGCTCCTCCCCGCCGCCGCCGACACGACCGCCGATGAGCCGCTCGACGATCCCCGCCAGGTGGGAACCGTCGGCAGCGGCGAGGGCCTCTTCGTCGACGAGCCGCTCAACCCCCGCTACACCTTCGAGCAATTCGTCTGTGGCCCGTCCAACAGCTTCGCGCACGCAGCCGCCCTACAGGTCGCCGAGCAGCCGGGGCGCGTCTACAACCCGCTGTTCATCTATGGCGGCGCCGGACTCGGCAAGACGCACCTCCTCCACGCCATAGCCCACTTCGTCAACCAGCACTACCCCGCCTCGCTGGTTCGCCTCGTCTCGACCGAGACATTCCTCAACCGCTTCGTCTACGCCATCCGGTCGAACCGGCTCCCCACGTTCAAGGACTACTACCGCCGGCTCGACGTGCTCCTCGTGGACGACGCCCAGTTCTTCGCCGGTAAGGAGGGTCTCCAGGAGGAGTTCTTCCACACCTTCAACACCCTCTACGAGACCAGGAGCCTGCTGGTCATCACGTGTGACCGCCCGCCGGACTCGATCCCCACGCTGGAGGATCGTCTGCGCAGTCGCTTCAAGATGGGGCTGATCACCGATATCCAGCCACCCAACATCGAGACCCGGCTCGCCATTCTGGACCACCGCGTCCCGGACGAATGCCGCCATCTGCTCTCCAACAAGGTGCTCGAGTTCATCGCCGAGCGGGTCACCAACAACATCCGCGAACTGGAGGGCGCGCTCACCCGGGTCTGCGCCTTCGCCACACTCAACAGGCAGGTGATCTCGGTCCCCACCGCCCAGGATCTCCTGCGCGATCTGTTCACGCCGCAGAAGCAGCAGGTTGTCACGCCGGGGCACATCCTCACCGCCTGCTCGACGATGTTCGGCATCTCGATCGACGACATCATCGGCACCAGCCGGCGCCGCCAGCTCGTCACGGCCAGACACATCGCGATGTACGTCATGCGCGATCTCACCGACCTCAGCTTCCCCGCGATCGCGGCCGAATTCGGCGACCGCGACCATACCACGGTCATTCATGCGGTTAACAAAATCAAAGAACTTATGTCAGAAAGACAGCAAGTGTACGAGCAGGTAACACAACTAATTCGTATGCTGCGCAGTAACCTGGTGACTGCCGCCTGACACTACCGGCCGCCGTGGGGAACCCTGTGCACAACCGACGGACAACCCCGGACGAAATCCCTGCATCCGTCGCGCCGTACCTGTCGGCATCCGACAGGCCTCGGGACGACCCACCTCGCCTGTTCACATCACTGCAGGGCAGTGACCAGCCCGATCGGGTGGAAATGCACAATCCCCACGCCTACTACCACTACAAATCCATATACAGCAACTTCTTCAACGAAGGACGGAACCTGTGAAGTTCAGATGCGAACGGGACACGCTCATCACCGCGCTCACGAAGGCCGGCCGAGCAGTGACGACGAAGGCGGGCCCGGTCGCGGGGCTGTCGGGAGTGCTGCTGGAACTCAGCGGCGACAGTCTCGCGGTGACCGGCAGCGACGTGGATCTGACTATCGCCGCCCGGGTGACGGTCAGCGGAAGCGAGAACGGTACGGCGCTCGTGGGTGCGCGGCTGCTGACCGACGTGGTCCGCTCGTTGGATCTGGGGGCCGTGGAGGTGGAGTTCGACGAGCAGGTGTTGCGGGTTTGCGCCGGTCGCTCGGAATTCGCGCTGCGCACCATGCCGCCGGGGGACTTCCCGAGAATCCCGCTGCTGGGTGAGGCGACTGTGACGGTCGACGGTCCGGCCCTGGTGAGCGGCTTGCGCCAGGTCGTCCCCGCGGCGAGTCACGACGAGTCGCGCCCGGTTCTGACAGGGGCGCTGCTGATGTCGCACGGTGGGGGGCTGCGGGTCGTTGCGACCGACTCCTACCGCTTGGCGCAGCGAGACCTCCGGAGCGTCGAGATGGACGTGGGTGCAAAGGGTGTGCTCGTACCGTCGCGGGCCCTCGAGGAGGTGGCACGCCTGGTGGCGGACGATACCCGGGTGGGCGTGCAACTCGACGAGCGGACGGTGCTCTTCGAGGTGGACGACACACGCTTGTCGGCGCGCCTGATCAACGGGGACTTCCCCAGCTACGAGGGTCTCATCCCCACCGACCATCCGAACAGGTTGGTGACCGACCGCAGCGTGCTGCTCGACGCCATCCGGCGGGTTCGGCTCCTGGCACCGGCGCAGCGATCGATGCGGGTGCGCATGCAGTCCGGCAGCCTCACCCTGTCGGCGACGGCGCAGGACGTTGGCGAGGCCACCGAGGAGGTGAGTGCGTCGTACGACGGTGAGGAACTCCTCATCGCCTTCAACGCCGAGTACCTGCACGATGGTGTCGAAGTGCTGGAGTCCGACGAGATCCTCCTCCTGACCGCCGACAGCCTCAAGCCGGCGTTGCTGCAGTCTCCGGACAACGATGACTTCCTGTACGTCCTGATGCCGCTGCGCGTGACCTGAGGAACTGCTCTGCTTCACTGGTTGGGAGCAAGCGACTTCCGCCTTCACGAGCGGATCGAGATCCACCCTGCAGAGGGCCTCACCGTCATTCACGGGCCCAATGGTGCGGGGAAGACGTCGTTGCTCGAGGCCGTTGGCTATCTGGCGTCGTTGTCGTCGTTTCGTGGAGCCACAGCGGGAGACCTCGTGCGCGCGGGAGCGGATGCGGCGATCATCCGCGGCGAGTTCGCGGCGAGCGGTCGTCGCCTCCTGGTGGAGGTGAGCCTGCCGGCCGCCGGCGGCCGGGCACGTGTGCAGGTCAACCGGCAGCCGCTGCGCCGGACCGCGGACCTGCAGGAGCAACTGCCCGTGCTCACGTTCCAGCCCGACGATCTTATGATCGTGAAGGGGCAGCCGAGCGCCCGCCGGGACGCGCTCGACGACGCGATCGTGACGCTGCGACCGCGCACTGCAGAGGAGCGGCGCCACCTGGCGAGCTGCCTCCGCCAGCGCAATGCGCTCCTGCGGCAGGCCGGGCCCGCCCAGCCGGGGAGGATCGACGACAGCACCGGGCGCTCGCTGGATGTCTGGGACGACCGGCTGGCCGCGGCCGCCGACGCCTGGGCGGCGTATCGCCGCCGGACGATCGCCGAACTGCAGCCGGGGATGCAGCGTTTCTTCGGGCAACTCACGGCGGACCACACCACACCGCTGGCGATGTCCTATGAGCCCCGCTGGCTCGCAGGCGGCCTCCTGGCGGCTCTCGCCGACTCGCGTGAGGAGGACCTGCGCCGCGGCGTCACGACCGTCGGCCCCCACCGCGATGACATCGAGTGGCGAGTCGGAGGGCTGGCGGCGCGGACACATGCCTCCCAGGGCAATCAGCGGGCCCTGGCCCTTGCCTTCCGGCTGGCGCTGCACGAGGCGCTGACCGGGGTCGCCGGGGAGCCGCCGCTGCTGCTGCTGGATGACGTCTTCTCCGAACTCGACCCCGAGCGCGGCGAGCGGCTGCTGGAGCTGTTGCCCGCGGGACAGATCCTGCTGGCGACCGCCGCGGACGTGCCGCCGGGCGCCCGGCCGGCACGCGTGCTCTCGGTCGCGGAACTCTCGCTTGCGCCGGAACCCTCGGCATGAGCGGGCCGGGCGGCGCCCACCGGCAGCGCCGCGGGCCTCGTCATGTGGCCGACGGGCTGAATCGGTTGCTCGGCAGCCTGGGTGCACCTCCCGCCGATGTTCTGGCGGCTCTCTTCGAACACTGGCCACAGATGGTGGGGGAGGATCTCGCCGCGCATTCGCGCCCTGTTCGGATCGTGAACCGGCGCCTCGTCGTCGAGGTCGACGACCCGGCGCGCGCGACGCAATTGCGCTTGGCGGAGAGCTTCCTGCTGACGCAACTGGCGGCCCACCTGGGTGAGGGCAGGGTGCGGTTCGTGCGCGCTCGCGTTGCCCGCGGATGGAACCGGGATCGCCCTCGCAGACGGTAGAATAAGGGCGCGTCGAGCAACATCGTCGGCCGGCACCACCGGCGCATGCGCTGCCCCGAAAAGGGCGCGTGACATGGCCTTGGAGAGGCCCCGAGACCAAGCGGTACCGGACGGAGACGCTTTCGAGTGGTTGACAAGGCTGAGTCGTACGAAGCGGCGGACATCACCGTTCTCGAGGGCCTCGAGGCGGTCCGGCGTCGGCCGGGGATGTACATCGGCTCCACGGGTCCCACGGGTCTCCACCATCTGGTCTACGAGGTGGTCGACAACGCCGTCGACGAGGCCATGGCCGGGTACTGCACCGAGGTGGACGTCTCGCTCTGCCCGGACGGGTCCTGTGAGGTGGTCGACAACGGGCGCGGCATCCCCACCGGCCCCCACCCCGACACGCCGGAGAAGTCGGCGCTCGAAGTCGTGATGACGGTGCTGCACGCGGGCGGCAAGTTCGGCGGCAGCGGGTACAAGGTGACGGGCGGGCTGCACGGTGTGGGCGTTTCCGTGGTCAATGCGCTGTCGCGCCGCCTCGAGGCGGAGGTGCGCCGTGACGGCACGCGCTGGGCGATGTGCTTCCGCGACGGCGGATCCATCGAGACGCCCCTGCAGCGTCTCGGCGACCTGCCGGCGGAGAGCCCCACCGGGACGACGGTGCGCTTCTGGCCCGATCCCACGGTCTTCGACGAGGTGGCGTTCCACGCGCCCCGGCTGACCGAGCGCCTCCAGGTGATGGCCTTCTTGAACGCCGGCCTGCGCATTCGCTTCCGGGATCTGCGCTCGTCCCCGTCGGCCCGCTGGACCACGTACCGCTACACCGGGGGCATCGAGGACTTCGTTCGCCACGTCAATGCCTCGAAGGAGCCCCTCTTCGCGGACGTGGGCTACTTCTCCCAGGTCGAGTCCGACCAAGAGGTGGAGGTCGCCTTCCAGTGGAGCACCGCCTACAACACCGACGGGCTGTACTCCTTCGCCAACGGCATCACCACCACCGAGGGGGGGATGCACACCGAAGGGCTTCGCAAGGCGCTCACCGGGGCCGTGAACCGCTACGCCGATCGCAAGGGCCTGCTGCGGGGCGTCGAGAACCTGCAGGGCGAGGACATCCGCGAGGGCCTGACGGCGATCGTGAGCGTGCGGCTGCGAGAGCCGCAGTTCGAGGGCCAGACCAAGAGCAAGCTGGGCAACGTCTCCATCCGCTCCCTTGTGGAGCGCGCCACCAACCGGCACCTGGACGACTGGCTGGAAGAGCATCCGGTCGAGGCCCGCCGGGTCGTGACGAAGGCCGTGGAGGCCTCCCGGGCACGTGTCGCGGCCCGGGCGGCCCGCGAGGCCAGCCGCCGCAAGTCGGCGCTGAACGGCGCCGGCCTGCCCGGCAAGCTCACCGACTGCACGTCGGGCGACCGCGACGAGAACGAGTTGTACATCGTGGAGGGCGACTCCGCCGGGGGCTCGGCCAAGAAGGCTCGCGATCCCCGCACCATGGCGGTGCTGCCCATCAGGGGGAAGATCCTCAACGTCGAGCGGGCCCGCGCCGACCGGATGCTGCGCAACAGCGAGATCGCGGCGCTCATCAGCGCCATCGGCGCCGGCTTCGGCACGCAGGACGAGGAGGACGAGCCCGACGCCGCCGAGGGGAACGGGCGCCGGTCCGCCAACGGCAACGGCGCCAACGGTGACGGCGGCTTCGACATCGCCAAGGTGCGCTACGGCAAAGTGATCCTCCTGTGCGACGCCGACGTGGACGGCAGCCACATCCGCACGCTGCTTCTGACCTTTCTCTTCCGCCAGATGCGCCCGCTCATCGAGGAGGGCTACGTCTACATCGCTCAGCCCCCCCTCTACTCCACCGAGGTGGGCCGCGACAAGGTCTACCTGAAGGACGACCGGGCCAAGACCGAGTTCCTCGCCAGGCACCCCAAGCACCGCAACGATTTCCAGCGCCTCAAGGGCCTCGGCGAGATGGACGCCGAAGAACTCTGGGAGACCACGCTCGACCCGGACCGGCGCACCCTGCTGCGCGTCGACATCGAAGAGGCCGCTGTGGCCGATGCGGTGTTCTCCCAGCTGATGGGCGATGACGTCGAGGGACGCAAGTCGTTCATCCAGGCCAACGCGGGCGACGTGCGCTTCCTGGACATTTGAACGGCGTGAACGGCGAACCGCCCGACGACTCCTTCGAGGACGCCGCGGGGCCCGACGGCACCGGCGACGGGGTCGACACCATCGAGATCCAGACCGAGATGGAGCAGTCCTTCCTGGACTACGCCATGTCGGTCATCGTGGCCCGGGCGCTGCCCGACGTGCGGGACGGCCTCAAGCCCGTCCACCGCCGGATCCTCTGGTCGATGGCCTCCAACGGGCACCGTCACGACAGGGGTCACGTGAAGTGCGCAACCGTGGTCGGCGACGTCATCGCCCGCTACCACCCGCACGGCGACACCGCGGTGTACGACGCCCTCGTGCGCATGGGCCAGGACTTCAGCCTGCGCCACCTGCTGGTGGACCCGCACGGCAACTTCGGCTCGCCCGCCGATCCGCCGGCCGCATACCGCTATACCGAGTGCCGCCTGTCGGAACTGAGCGCCGCCATGCTCGCCGGCATCGACGAGGAGACGGTGGACTTCGTCGCCAACTTCGACGGTCGCCATCGCGAGCCGCAGGTGCTGCCGGCACGGTTCCCCAACTTGCTGGTCAACGGCAGCCAGGGAATCGCCGTGGGGATGGCAACCAACGTCCCGCCGCACAACCTGGGCGAGGTCACCGACGCCGTGCTGCATCTTCTGGAGAACCCCGATGCCGGTGCCGCCGAGCTGATGGCGTTCGTGCGCGGCCCGGACTTCCCCACCGGGGGGCAGATCCTCGGCAGGGCCGGCATCGACGAGGCCTATCGCACGGGCCGGGGCACGCTGCGCCTGCGCGGTCAGGCCGAGATCGTCACCGAGGGCCGCACCACGCAAATCGTGGTCAGCGAGATCCCGTACCAGGTCAGCGTGGAGGCCATCGAGCGCCGCGCCGCCCACTTGGTGGAGACCAAGGTCCTGACCGGCATCAGGGACATCCGCAACGAGTCGGCGAAGGGCCGCACACGCCTGGTGTTCGACTTGACCCGCGACGCCGCGGCGCTGGTCATTCTCAACAACCTCTACAAGCACACCCCGCTGCAGGTCTCGTTCTCGGTGAACATGGTGGCGCTCGTGGACGGTGTGCCGCGCACGCTCAGCCTGGCCGAGCTGCTGCAGGCCTACGTGGCGCACCAGATCACCGTCGTGCGGCGGCGCTCGGAGTATCGCCTGGCGCGGGCTACCGAGCGGGCGCACGTGGTCGAGGGCCTGCTGCGAGCGGTGGACATGCTGGACGAGGTGATCGCCCTGATCCGCTCGTCGGCCGATCGGCCCGAGGCCCGCAGCGGCCTCATGGCCGAACCCTTCGACTTCTCCGAGGTGCAGGCCAATCACATCCTGGACACGCCGCTCGGGCGCCTCACGCGCCTGGGGCGCAGTGAACTGGCCGCGGAGCTGGATGAGCTGCGCGCCACCATCGCCGACCTCGAGTCCATCCTCGCGGACGAGGCGCGGCTGCGGGGGGTCATCCGCGGCGAGTTGTCGGTGGTGCGGGAAGGGTTCGTCGACGCCAGGCGGACCGAGCTGGCCATCGACCCCGGCGAGTTCGACATCGAGGACCTCATCGACGACGAGGACGTGGTCTTCATCATGACCGGCGGTGGTTACGTCAAGACCACCTCTGCCGATGCATTCCGCACGCAGGGCCGCGGCGGCCGCGGCGTGGCGGGCGCCAAGCTGAAGGAGGGCGACTACATCAGCGCGGTCATCCACACCTCGGCGCACGCATACTTGCTGTTCTTCACCAACCGCGGTCGGGTGCACCGGCTGCGGGTGCACGAGGTTCCCATGGCCGGCCGGTCGGCGCGCGGCACCGCGGTCGTCAACCTGCTGCAGCTGGCCGAGGGCGAGCGCGTGGCCGCCGTGATCGACACCCGCGACTACGAGACGAACCCGTACCTCCTCTTCGCCACTCGCCGCGGCCGGGTCAAGAAGACCAGGTTCACCTCCTACGAGTCGCGGGCGCGGGGGCTGCGGGCCATCAATCTCCGCGACGACGACGAGCTGGTGCAGGTCCTGCCGTTCGGCCACGGCGACCACGTCTGCCTGGTCACGCGGCGCGGCAACCTGGTGCGCTTCGACTCCGCCGAGGTGCGGGCGATGGGCCGGGTTGCCGCCGGCGTGACGGGGATGCGCATGCGGCACAGCGACGAGGTGGTCGCGATGGTGCGGGTCCTGCCCGAGCAGCAACTCCTGGTCGTCACCGATGAGGGGTTCGGCAAGCGGACCGGCTTCGACGCTTTCAGATCGCGCCATCGCGGCGGACTGGGCGTGCGGGCGGTTCGCCTCGTGGAGGGCAAGGGCGAGGTGGTGGCCGCCCTGGGGGTCGCCGAGAGCGACGAGGTCATGGTGGTGGCGAGTGATGGCGTCGTCATCCGCCTGCCGGTGGCGTCGGTCTCCACACAGGGGGCCTATGCCACCGGCGTCAAGGTCATGCAGATCGACGGCGACCGGAAGGTCAGCGCGGTCACGTTGGTTCCCCGCGAAGAACTCTGACCCCGCAGCCGCGAGGGTCCCGCCGCCAACCGCGGCGCGGCGACGAGGCGGGTCAGGTCCTGCCGCTGGTGGTCCTGGCCCTGGCGGCCGGTGCGGTGGGTGCGCTTCTTCTGGCCCACCTGGCGGGTCGCGCTCAGGTGATGGCCCAGTCACAGACCGCGGCCGACGCGGCCGCCCTTGCCGGGGCCACCGCCGGTCGGAGCGCCGCCGAGGGCCTGGCGGCGGCCAACGGTGCCGTGCTGGCGGGGTTCGATGCGGCCGGCGGCACGGTGCGGGTCGAGGTTGCGCTCGGGGACGAGCGAGCGGTCGCCGCGGCGACCCGGCCCGTCCCGGATGCGACGCCGGCCCTGGCGGCGGCGCTCGACCGGGTCGGCGACATCCTGGGCCCGGATGCGACGGCCTCGATTCGCCTGCTGGGTCCGCTCGGCTCGGAGGGAGTCGAGGTGCCGCGCCGGCTGGCGGCCCGGCTGGGAGCCCTGAGCCACCGGACGGGTCTGTGCCGAGCCGGAGACGGTCGTCCCTTACACTTCGTCCTGTGTCCGATGAAGCGTCGGCAGTAGGGGCGGCGCCCGCGGCGAGCCGACCCGAGTCCCCCGTCGACCGCTGGACGCTGGCCGAGCGCCGCCGTCGGCGGAGGCTGCAGATCCGGAGCGTGCGACGGATCGTGCGGCGCGTGGAGCTCTGGTCGGTGCTCAAGCTGTCCATGATCCTGTACCTGTGCCTCTGGGCGGTTCTGCTGGTTGCCGCGCTGATCCTCTGGAACGCCGTCGACTCCACTGGACTGATCGACCGAATCGAGGCGTTCGTCACACAGATCTTCGGGCTCGACAGCTTCGCCTTCGACCCCGGGCAGATCTTCCGGGTGTATGCCCTGGGAAGCCTGGTGATGGCGTTCCTGGCCACGGTCTTCAACGTCATGGCGGCGGTCCTGTTCAACCTCATCAGCGAACTGGTGGGGGGCCTGCGGATCATGCTCGTGGAGGAGGAGTCGACGCGTTTCCGCCCGGCGCGGGCGAGGCCGCGGCGGGTCAGGCCACGCGGACCCGCCCGGCGACCCCCCTGGTAGGTGCGGCCGCAGTTCGCCGGTGGGCGCCGTACGGCGGGCCGCTAGCGTTGGATGTTCCGGGGCTATAGCTCAGTCGGTTAGAGCGCACCCCTGATAAGGGTGAGGTCGCTGGTTCGATTCCAGCTAGCCCCACGTCGCCGGTGTGCGTGACGTGTTCGGTCGGGTGGTGACGTTCATCCTGGCTGCACTGGCGATCCTCGTGATGGATCGGATCATGCGGATCTGCACGGAGGTCCAGCCGGCTCGCCAGGGGGGCTGGCGCCCGTTGCGCGGTCCCGGGTTGAACTGAGAGTCCGCACCGGCGGGCCATGCGCATCGGGGTCGTCGGGACCGGAGCGGTCGGCGCCAGAGTCGCCCGGCTCCTCGCCGGCGAGGCCGGCGTCGAGTCGGTGCCGGTGTGCGGGCAGAGCCCGGCTGCGGCCGTCGTGGTGCGTGCGGTCCAGGGCACCGTGGCCGCGGGCATGCGCGACCTGCGGCGCGCCGACGCGGTCGTGCTGGCCACGCCGGCGGGGACACACTGGCCGATGGCGGTGCAACTGCTGCGAGCCGGTGTGGCGACGGTCTCGGTCTCCGACCATCCGTCGGAAGTGCGCGGCCTGCTGGCGCTGGACGCCGCGGCGCGCGAGCGCGGCGTCTCGCTGCTGCTGGGGGCTGCCTTCTCGCCCGGACTGACGTGCGTCCTGGCGGCGCATGCAGCCGGATGGTTCGAAGACGTGGAAGCCGTCCACGTGGCCCGTCAGGGAACGGGCGGTCCGGCCTGCGCTCGGCGCTACCACGCCGCGCTGGGGCGCACAGCCTGGGTGTGGATGAACCGCACCTGGGTGCGCCGCCACGGTGGTTCGGGGCGCGAGTTGTGCTGGTTCCCCGACCCCGTCGGGCCGGCGGACTGCTACTTCGGCGCTCTGGCCGAGCCGCAGCTCCTGGTCCCGGTCTTCCCGTCGGCGGCCGCCGTCACCGCTCGCCGTGCCGCCGACCGCCAGGACCGCCTCACGTCGCGCCTTCCGATGCTGTCGCCGCCTCATGCCGAGGGAGGCCTGGGGGCGGTGCGTGTGGCCGTCTGCGGTCGCTTGCAGGGAGAGAGCACCCAGCGGGTGCTGGGCGCCGCCCACAACCCGGCCGCCGCCACGGCCACGGTGGCCGCCACCGCGGCCCTGGCACTCGTGCGCGGCGAGGCCCGCCGCAGCGGCGCCATGGGTCTGGCCGAAGCGCTGGTGCCGTTGCCGTTCCTGAGCGAGTTGACCCAGCGGGGCGTCAACCCCGTCCTCTTCGAGGGTGTCGGCCTCTGAGGCTCAGTGCCCCAGCTGCTGTACGGCGAAGTGATGGAGGTGGCCGTTGCTCGCCACCACGTCGCCGGCGAGCGGGTCAGGGGCGCCGTCGTAGTCCGTGATGGTCCCGCCGGCCTCGGGCACGATCACCAGCATCGGGGCGACGTCCCAGAGCGCCAGTCCGGCGTCCAGCATGATCTCCGCCCTCCCCGTGGCCAGCAGGACGTAGCCGTAGCCGTCGCCCCACGTCCGCACCAGCAGGCCGGGGTGCAGCAACAGCCGCCGTCCCCGCTGGGGCAGGTACTCGATGCCGCTGGTCACCAGGTAGGAATCCTCGGGGCGGAGCAGGTCGCTCACCCGGGCGCGCCGGGCCTCGCCGTCGCACGTGTGGGTGGCGCCGAGGCCCCGGCCTGCGGAGACGGTCTCGTCCAGCGGCGGGACGTGCGCCACGCCGACGGCGGGCCCCGACCCGTCGATCAGCGCCAGCAGCGTGGTGAACAGGGGGACGCCGCGCACGAAGCTGCGCGTCCCGTCGATGGGGTCGATCACCCAGCGGCGCCCGCTGCTGCCCTCGGTGACGCCGTACTCCTCGCCCACCACGCCGTCGTCGGGATAGCGCCGGCCCAGTTCGTCGCGGAGGAACTCCTCCGCGGCCCGGTCCGCTTCGGTCACCGGGCTGCCGTCGTCCTTGGTGTGGCTGGTGAGGCTCCGCGGCGCGAACCAACGCATCGTCACCTGTCCGGCCCGGGTTGCGAGATCAATCCCGGAGGCCAGCAATTCCGGGTCCACCGCCGTCGAGTCCCGCACGCTCGCAGGCTACTGCCGGCGGGATAAGGAGCCGTTCGGCGGTCCGCGCCGGGCGCCGGGAGAGCGCCTTGGGTCTGTGGATGGTGGTGCGGTGTTCAGGGGAGCGCGCTCGGAGGGACTCGAACCCCCAACCTTCTGATCCGTAGTCAGACGCTCTGTCCAAATTGAGCTACGAGCGCTTGTCGCCGCCTGCCCGGCAGGAGGTCAAGTATGGCCCGTTCCGGCCATGTTGCCTCGGGGGTTGCCGGCCGGTTCGGCGGAGGGAGGGGGATTCGAACCCCCGGGGTCGTGAAACCCAACGGTTTTCAAGACCGTCGCAATCGTCCGCTCTGGAGCGAGGCTACCGGCGGACGCGGGCGCGAATCGGCCCCCGCGATTGCTCCGCTGGTCCGGAGCGGGCCGTCGCCGTAGCCTTTCCTCCCGCCCGACGGTTGCGATCTCGGGCAGAACGGTTCGACATGACTGAGATGAGTGGGGGCGAGGCCCTCGTCAAGTCGCTCGTGGCCGAGGGCGTCGAGGTGGTCTTCGGGATCCCCGGTGTGCAGGTGTACGGCATCATTGCGGCGCTGCGCGATGAGCCCGGCATCCGCATGATCACGACCCGCCACGAGCAGGCCACGACCTACATGGCGGATGGGTACGCCCGCGTGTCGGGTAAGCCGGGTGTGGCCCTGGTGGTGCCGGGCGTCGGCCTGTACAACGCCGCCGCCGGGCTCGCCACGGCGTATTCCCGCTCGTCGCCCGTGCTCGTCATCGCCGGCCAGATTCCCCGCGGCCAGATCGGCAGGAACCTCGGAGGCGTGCACGAGATCGTTGACCAGCCCGACGTGGTGCGTCCCGTGACCAAGTGGCGCCAGCGGGCACTCCGGCCCCGGGAGATCCCCTGGACGGTGTCCGAGGCGTTCCGGCAGATGCGGACGGGGCGTCCCCGCCCGGTGCTGATCGAAGTCCCGCCGGAGGCCTCGGTGGAACGGGAGGAGGTCCGGTTGCGCCAGCCGGCGCCGGTCGTGCGGACCGTGCCGGACCCGGAGCAGTTGCGCAAGGCCGCGGGAGTGATCGCCGCCTCTCGCCTGGCGCTGATCTATGCCGGCGGCGGCGTGGCACGCTCCGACGCGGAGGAGGCTCTCGTTGCTCTGGCCGAGGCCACCAACATCCCCGTGGTCACCTCCGGCGGGGGCAAAGGGACCATTCCCGACCGCCATCGGTTGTCCTACGGCTCGTGCGTCAGTCCGGAGGGAGAGCGGTTCGAGATGAACCAGCTCTACGACGTGATGCGCTCGGCCGACGTGGTGATCGGCGTCGGCACCCGCTTCTCGATGGGCAATCCGGCCGGCGAGGCGTCCACGCTCGTGAACATCAACGTCGACGACACCGAACTGACACGGGTCCAGGCCAACACCGTCCCCCTGCACGGCGACGCCCGGGCGACTATCGAGGCGCTGCTGCCCCATCTCGCCGAGGCGGGAGCGGGGAACCGTCCGTCGCCCGCCGAAGCGGTCACCGCCGCCCGCCGGCTGATCGCCTACTACGACATCAAGTTCAAGGAGCCGCAGTACCCGATCCTGGAGGCGCTCCAGAGCGGGATCCCGGGGGAGGCCTGCGTCGTCTGGGGGGTCACGCAATTCGGCTACTACGCACGAACCCACTTCCAGGTGAACCACCCGAAGACGTACGTGGACTCCGGGTATGCCTTCAACCTCGGCTACTCGTTCCCGACGGCGCTGGGTGCACAGGCGGCCCGACCGGACCATCCGGTCGTCTGCGTCGTCGGCGACGGTGGCTTCATGTTCAACGCGTCCGAACTCTCCACGGCGGTCAAGTACGGGCTCGGGGTCGTCACGGTGGTGTTCAGGAACGACTCGTACGGCAACGTGGCCCGGGACCTCGACGAGTTCTTCGGCGGCACCTACGAGACCGATCTCTGCAATCCCGACCTCGTTGCGTTCGCGGAGGCCTTTGGTGCGGTCGGACTACGAGCGGACGATCCCCTGGATCTGGCCCGGCTGATCCCCGAAGCACTCGAGCGCCGTGCACCGGTGGTCATCGATGTACCCGTCGGCCAGGTCGACTTACCCCGCGCCAAGCTGCTGGCGCACGTGCCTTCGCTGCCCTGGACGTTGCCGCAGGATGGCCTCATCCCCTCCTGAGCCTGGCCACCATCGGTTGCCGGCACCGGCTCAGTCGGAGATGTGTTCCCGGATGTCGGCCAGCCACTTGTGCGCCCGCTGCCAGGCGGCGTCGGCCTCCCGCCGCGCGGCGGCGCCCTCCCGCCACGTGGCCGTGGGGTACGAGCCCAAGAACTTCACGTCCGCCTTCTTGGCCTGGATGTTCAGCAGGCTGTCGGCCAGGAGGTCGTCGGAGATGTGGCCCTCCAGGTCGATGGCGAAGCAGTAGTCCCCCAGCGTCTCCTTGGTGGGGCGCGACTCCAGCTTGGTGAGGTTGATGGATCGAGCCGCGAACTCGTGCAGGATCCCGGCCAGCGAGCCCGGCACGTCCTCGCGCTGGAAGATCACGATCGAGGTCTTGTCGTGGCCCGTCGGAGCGGGGATGCCGGCCGCCGCCACCGCCACGAAGCGGGTGTGCTGGTCGTGGTCGTCGCCGATGTCGGCCGCCAGCGACGTCAGGCGGTAGATCTCCGCGGCCCGGCCCGCGCCGATTGCGGCGGTGCGGGGGTCGGCCGCGTCGGCCACGGTGCGGACCGCCTCGGCAGTGGAGGTGGCCGGCTCCACATCGGCGCCCGGGAGGTGGGTGCGCAGGAACGTCCGGCACTGCGCCGTGGCCATCGGGAAGGACACGACCCGCCGGACGTCGGCCAGGTCCGCCCCCGGCGGTGCCAGCAGGCTCAGCTGCACGGGCATGACGATCTCGCATTGGATCAGCAACTCGGACTCGAGGGCGAGGTTGTCCAGGGTGACGTTCACCGACCCGCCGAGCGAGTTCTCGATGGCGACGAACCCGAAGTCCGCGTCCCCGTTGGCGGCGGCCTCGAGCACATCGGGGATCGTCGACATCGGAATGTGGGTGTCCTCGCGGAAGGCCGTCTCCAGCCGCAGAGCCTCCTCGGTGAAGGTGCCGGGCGGTCCGAGGTAGGCGACGCGGCGAGGCTTGGTGGCACCCGAAGTCGCCGAAGCAGGAGGTCCGGTCATGGCGGGCAAGGATACAGAACCACCGGTAGGGTCGCCCTGTGGGGCTCGCCGGCCGGCGTCGGCGCGACCCCGGTTCGGGATGTCGTCGGAGGACGAGGTATGGACGAGGGCGTCTTGCGCGAGCTGCTGGCCGGCGTTCGTGCCGGCGACGTGCATCCCGACGAGGCGGTGCGGAGACTCCGCCGGCTGCCGTTCGGCGACTTGGGCTTCGCCCGGGTGGATCATCACCGGCGGTTGCGCTCGCCGCTCGGCGAGGTGGTGTACGGGCCCGGCAAGGAACCCGACCAGTGCGCCGAGATTGTGGCGGAACTGCTGGCCGGGGGACCCGGACCGGTGGTGCTGACCCGCGCGGACGCCGAGCAGGCAGCCGCCGCCCTGGCGACGAATCCCGGAGGGCGGCGCCACGATTCGACGGTCGTCTGGCGCTCCGCTCCCAGGCGCGACGCGCGCGTCGTGATCGCCTCGGCGGGGACGGCGGACGGGCCGGTGGCGGCCGAGTGCGAGACTGTGCTGGCGGCGCACGGCGTTCTGGCGCGCCGGCTGAACGATGTCGGTGTGGCGGGCCTGCACCGGCTGCTCGTGGACGTCGACGCCCTGCAGGAGGCTGACGCGGTGGTCGTGGTGGCGGGCATGGAGGGCGCCCTGCCGAGCGTCGTGGGCGGACTGACCGGAGCCCCGGTCGTTGCGGTGCCGACGAGCACCGGCTACGGGGCGGCGTTGGAGGGAGTGACCGCATTGCTGTCGATGCTGGCGTCATGCGCGGCCGGGGTGACGGTGGTGGGCATCGACAATGGGTTCGGCGCGGCCGCCGCCGTGCTGCGGATGCTGGACGGCTCCGAGGCGGCGTCCCGAGAGGCGGAGAGGCGGTAGGCGGATGCACGATCCCGAGGGAAGCGAGTCGGGCGCCGCGGGTGGGGCGCTCAGCGTGATCGCCACCGCCGCCGAGACCGGTCCCGGTGGCGCGACCGCAGGCCGCGACTCCACCGTGGCATGGTTCAACTGCTTCTGCGGCGTCGCCGGTGACATGGCACTGGGCGCGCTGGTCGACGCCGGCGCCGACCCCGATGGCGTCCGCGACATCGTCGGTGGTCTCGGTGTGCAGGGCTGGGAGTTGGTGGCCGCCAAGACGCTGCGCGGCGGGATCAGCGCCACGGATGTGAAGGTGGAGGTCGCCGAGTCGGGCGTCGTGCGCACCGCGGCGAACATCCTGGGTCTCATTGCCGAGGCCGAGTTGCCCGATCGCGTGCGCGACCGGGCGCTGGCGACGTTCGGCGCGCTGGCCACCGTCGAGGCCCAACTGCACGGACGACCCGTGGAGCAGGTCCACTTCCACGAGGTCGGCGGCCTGGATGCCATCGTCGACATCGTCGGCACCTGTGCCGCGCTCGAAGTGCTGGACATCGGCGAGGTGCACGTGGCGCCCATCGCCCAGGGGCACGGCATGATCCGCAGCGCGCACGGGCACCTGCCCATCCCCGCGCCGGCGACGGTGGAGCTGCTGCGCGGGGCACCCACCTTCGGCACCGACGTCCCGTACGAGCTGACGACGCCGACGGGAGCGGCCCTCATGGCCGCCCTGGCGATCCGCTTCGGAACGATGCCTGCCATGAACGTCGCCGCGGTCGGCTACGGGGCCGGTGATCGGGAACTGCCCGATCGACCGAACGTCACGCAGGTCGTGATCGGGCGGGCTGCCGCCGATCTCGACGGGGGCCAGGAGGTGCAACTCCTCGAGACGAACGTCGACGACGTCACCGGCGAGACACTGGCGTATGCCGTGGATCGGCTCCTGCGGGCGGGGGCTCAAGACGCTTGGATCACGCCCGTGGTCATGAAGAAGGGTCGCCCGGCGCACATCCTCAGCGTGCTGTCCGACCCGGCGCTCGCCGGCGGGCTCGCCGATGTGATGCTCGCCGAGACCGGCAGTCTGGGTGTCCGTGCCACGATGCTGCAGCGCTGGCCACGGGCGCGGACGACGGCGGAGGTGGACGTGGACGGTCTTGCGGTGCGCCTCAAGATCGCCGCGGGTCGGGTCAAGGTGGAGCACGCCGACGCCGCCGCCGTTGCCGCCAAGACGGGCAGACCGCTGCGGGAGGTCACCGAACTCGCCACCGCGGCGTGGCGCCGGCGGCAGGAGTCGCTCGAACCGCACCGGGACTGAGGGAACGGAAGCCCCCGCGGCCCGTAGGATCGCCGTCGTGGACGAGCGCCTCTACTTCCGCCAACTGCTCTCGGGCACGGACTTCGGCGTGGACGATGAACTCGCCCGCCAGATGCGCAACTTCGTCTACCTGATCGGCGACCGCCACGCGGGTGAGGCTGTCGTGGTGGACCCGGCCTACGACCCGCAGGGCATCGTGGATCTCTGCGCGGCCGACGGGATGCGCCTCACCGGGATTCTGGCCACCCACTACCACCCCGATCACGTGGGCGGGAACATGATGGGGTTCTCGATCCCCGGTGTTGCCGAACTCCTCGAGATCGTCGACGTCCCGGTGCACGTGCAGGCGGACGACGTGCCGTACGTGTCCGCCACGACCGGTCTGGGGACGCCCGAGATCGCCGTCCACCACGGCGCCGGCGTGGTGGAGGTCGGGGAGCTGGGCATCGAGTTGATCCACACACCGGGCCATACTCCCGGCAGCCAGTGCTTCCTCGCCGGCGGCCGCCTGCTGTCCGGCGACACGCTCTTCCTGGAGGGTTGTGGGCGCACCGATCTGCCCGGGGGCGACCCTGTTGCCCTGTACGACAGTCTGACGCAGCGCCTGGCGCGGATCGCCGACGACACGGTGCTGTTCCCGGGCCATTCCTACGCCGCAGACCCGTACGCCGAGTTGGGGGAGACCCGCAGGACGAACTATGTGTTCGCGCCGTCCGGCGCGGCGCAGTGGCTGGCGATGTTCGGAAACTGAACGTCGCAATCTCCGCGATCGATTGTCCGATCGGCCCGCGAGTCCGCCGTTCGCAATTGGCGCGCCGTTAGGCTGTGAGGGGCAGTGGAGCGGAGACACGTGCATCCCGTCACCGGTGGGTGCGGGTGCACCAGGGCGGATCCCGCAACGAAGGAAGAGAAATGATCAGGCGATCTTCTTCCGGCCGCGCTGTGCCGCGCCGGCCGGTGTCCCGAGCCCTTGCTCTGATTCTGGCGGTGGTGGTCGTCGCCACCGCGTGCGGCGGTGCCGAGGCGGAGCCCGGTCTCACCAGCGAGCGGCCCGAGCCGCCGGCGACGACTGCGCCGTCAGCGGCCCCGGAGCCGGCGCGCGATCCCGCAACCACCACGACCGCCGTCCCGCTCAGCCGGACGACCGAGCCGACCATCCTCGTCACGGCGCCGCCCGGCGCGCCGGGCGAGGACGAGTTCGGGGAGCCTCTCCCGACGACGACGCTCCCGGAC
The DNA here is from genome assembly GCA_021296415.1 of Acidimicrobiia bacterium. Lineage (GTDB taxonomy): Bacteria > Actinomycetota > Acidimicrobiia > Acidimicrobiales > CATQHL01 > VXNF01. The sequence goes on from JAGWAL010000039.1 coordinate 27,256, forward strand.
GTTCCCCTGCCCGACGAGATGAGCGATCCCACCCTGACGGTGCTGGAGCCCGAGGCGCTGCCCCCGCCCCCACCCCCGCTGGAGCCGCCACCCTCGGTGCCGGCCTGGCAGCCGGTGAACGTCCTCGTCTCGAACGACGACTTCAACGGCATCATCCCGGTCTACGACTCGCCGGACGGCACCCGGCTGGCGTTCCCCGACGGTGATGTCTGGAGCTACACGTTCCGGCGCAACCGGTTGGTGGTGCGCGTGCTGCAGGGCAACGAGAGCGACGAGTGGGTCCAGGTCGAGTTGCCGGTGCGACCCAACGGGGCACAGGGCTGGGTGCGGGCCGAGAACTTCACCTGGTCCACCGTGAGTCACCACGTCCTCATCGACGTGTCCGATCGCAGCGTGACGCTCTACGACGGCGACAACCTCGTCGCAACGACTCGGGCGATCGTCGGGAAGCCGGCGACGCCGACCCCGACGCTCAGCGGCTTCCTCGTGGAGAAGCTGCCGAACCACAGCCAGGAGAACGGCAGCATCGTGCTGGGAGACTGGATCCTGATGCTGTCGTTCTTCAGCGAGGCGCTCAACAGCTTCGGCGGTGGCCTGCCGCGCATCGCCCTGCACGGCACGCACATCCCCGAGCGGGTCGGTGAAGCGCTGTCGAACGGGTGCATCCGCATACCGAACGAAATCGTGGAGACCATTGCCCGGACAGCCCCGCTCGGCACGGTCGTCAACATCGTCGCGTAACGTCGACGCGCTCGTGCGGTCGCCTCGGATGGATGGGAGGGCCCGGCGGGGCGACGGCGGCGCCGACCGGCGCAGATCGGCGGCGACCCGCCTGCTGACTCCGGTCTTGGTCGTCGCGGCACTGCTGGCTTCGGCCTGTGCCGGTGGGCCCGAACTTACTCTCACCACCGAC
>JAGWAL010000040.1:0-9058 GCA_021296415.1 Acidimicrobiia bacterium
CGCCACACCGACCCCACCACGGGGCCGAAACGCGACGAGGCCGCCGGGGTGGGGGCGGGCGGCCGCGGCCTCGGCGAGGCCGGCAAGTACGAGATGATCGAGCAACTGGCGGGCCTCCTCGGCGGCGCCGCCGGCGCCTCCCGGGCGATCGTCGACGCCGGCTGGGTGCCGTACTCCCAGCAGGTCGGCCAGACCGGCAAGGTCGTCAAGCCGGACGTCTACATCGCCTGCGGCATCTCCGGAGCCACGCAGCATCTCGTCGGGATGAAGAACTCCCGCAACATCGTGGCCATCAACAAGGACCCGGACGCTCCCATCTTCGGCGTGGCCGACCTGGGCATCGTCGGCGACGTCCACACGGTGCTGCCCAACCTCATCGAGACCCTGCAGGCACGCGACTAACGGTTCGCCCGGGCCTCCTTGCTTCTGTCCGGGCAGTTGCCGCCGGCCCCTTCGAGGGTAATCGTGGCGTCACAAGGGGCAAGCAGAGGCGATGAGGGGACTGCTAACGTCCGCTCGCGATTCGTGGCCGCCACCGTTACCGGCGCGGAATCCAACCGATCGTCCGGCAGCAGGGAGGGAGCGCTGTGATCGACGTCTCAACCCAGTTCATCCTCAACTCCTTCGCATTCCTCATCTGGGGGGTGCTGGTGATGTGGATGGCAGCCGGTTTCGCCATGCTCGAGGCGGGCTCGGTGCGCACCAAGAACGCATCGATGATCTGCCTGAAGAACATCGGCGTCTTCTCCATCGCCGGCATCGCCTACTACCTCATCGGCTACAACATCATGTACGTCGACGTGGGTGACGCCGTCGGCTCCTTCAGGTTCCTGTACGAGTCATCGGCAAGCGAGGTGGCTCTGCTCGGCGGCGACGAGGGGGCGCTCGCGGAGGTGGTCGAGAACGGCTACTCGGTGATGTCCGACTGGTACTTCCAGATGGTGTTCGTGGCGGCCGCCGCCTCCATCGTGTCCGGCGCCATTGCCGAGCGCATCAAGATGTGGTCCTTCTTCGCGTTCACGCTCATCCTCACCGCCTTCATCTACCCGATCGTCGGCTCCTGGACCTGGGGCGGCGGTTGGCTGGACGAGCGGGGGTTCGTGGACTTCGCCGGCTCCACCATCGTCCACAGCACCGGCGGCTGGGCGGCGCTGGCGGGCGTGATGATCATCGGGCCGAGGCTCGGCAAGTTCCGCCCCGACGGCACCGCCCGGCCCACGCCGCCCTCGAACGTGCTGATCGTCACGCTCGGGGTGTTCATCCTCTGGATGGGGTGGTTCGCCTTCAACGGCGGATCGGTGCTGGCGCTCGGCAGCGCGGCCGACGCCGTGAGCATGAGCGTCGTGCTGGTCAACACCAACCTGGCGGCCGCCGCCGGCGTCGTGTCGGCGCTCGCCGTCTCCAAGAGGCTGCTGGGACGCATGGACCTCATCGCCGGCCTCAACGGCGCCATCGCCGGCCTGGTCTCCATCACCGCCGCGCCCTACATCACAGAGCACTGGTGGGCGCTCGTCATCGGCGCCGTCGGCGGCGTCCTCTGCACGGCCGGCATCAAGGCGCTCGAGATGCGCAAGCTGGACGACGTGGTCGGGGCCATCCCCGCCCACCTCGTCTGCGGCATCTGGGGAACCATCGCAGCCGGCATCGCCGGAGGCGCCAGCTTCGGCACGCAGCTGCTGGGCATCGTGACCATCGGCGCGTTCTCGTTCGTCGCCTCTTTCATCGTGTGGAAGCTGATCGACATGACGATCGGCCTGCGGGTCGCCAGGAAGGTCGAGGAGCTCGGCCAGGACGTCGGCGAGCTCGGCATCGAGGCCTACCCCGAGTTTGTGGTCGTCCCCGACGAGGTCCTGGGCGACGACGAGTAGTCCGTAAGCCGCAAGCCGGGAGGGTCCCCCGCACCGGGGCCCTCCGCTGCGCCCGCCGGACGGCAGGATCCGAGGCGCTAGGCGTCGAGCAGTCGCTTGGCGACCTCGCGGGCGCCGTCGAGGTCCTCCACGATGTGGTCCTCGGGGATGTGCCGCAGCACGTTCAGTGAGTTCAGTGTGGTCGCCGGTAAACCCACCAGGCCCATCACGACGCACTCGGTGTCCTCGGCTCGGGCCACGTCGATCATCTGCTCCACCACCAGGGCGGCGCTGTCGTCCATGTAGAGGGTCTCGGTGAAGTCCAGGATCACCACCTCGTGCTCGCCGATGTCCTGGCTGAGCGCCTTTATCAGCCTCCGGGAGGAGGCCACGGTGAAGTTGCCCTTGAGACCCACGATGCCGGTGCGCGCTGCGAACATGTCTACGTCGTCGTCGAGGTCACCGATGTCGACGTCCGCGTACAGGAAGGTCTGATCCAGCATCGGCACCGAGACCACGCGGTCCATCTGGAACAGCTCGAAACGGCGCGCCCCGACCATCCCGGCCACCACCAGCCCGACCGCCACCGCGGTCAGCAGGTCCACGAACACCGTCAGCGCCAGGGTGACCACCATGACCGCGAGGTGCTCCCGCTGGATCAGCTTGAGGCGTGTCAGGAAGCGCCAGTCGATGATGTCCCAGCTGATCTTCATCAGGATGGCGGCGAGGGCGGCGTGCGGGATCACCTCCAGGAACCGTCCGAGCCCCAGGAGGATGGCCAACAGGATGGCTGCGCACAGCACGCCCGAGACTCGCGTCCGGGCGCCGGCCCGGATGTTCGCTCCGGTGAGCACGGTGATCCCGGCACTCGGCATGCCGGCGAAGAATCCCGTGGCCAAGTTGCCGATGCCCTGGCCGATGAGTTCGCGGTCCGAGTCGTGCTGGGTACGGGTCATCGAGTCGGCCATCAGCGAGGTGAGCAGCGTGTTGATGGAGCCGAGCAGCGCCAGGGTGATGGCCGGCTGCACGGCCCGGCCCAGCAGGTCCACCGAGAACGGCGGCAGCGCGATCGCGGGGAAGCCCTGCGGCACGTCGCCAATGGTGGGCGTGTTGCTCGACCAGGCGACGCTCAGCAGCGTGCCGGCGATCAGCGCCGCCAGGGTGGCGGGCAGGAACCGCCGCAGGCGCTTCGGCCAGAAGATGGCCAAGCCCAGGGTCACGGCGCCGATCACGACCGAGTGGTGGTGGAGGTTGCCGAGGAGGTCCGGCCAGGCGCGGATCGCCCCCAGCGGCCCGCCCTCGACGACGGCCTGCCCGCCGAACGGCAGCGTCTGGGAGAGGATGATGATCACCCCGACGCCGGACATGAACCCCGAGATCACCGAGTACGGCGTGTAGGCGATGAAGCGGCCGATCCGCAGGGCGCCGAGCAGGATTTGCAGCAAGCCGGCCATGATGGCGATGGCGAACACCTCGGTGATGCTCTCCACCTGCGTCGCCACGATGACCGACACGGCCACGGTCATCGGCGCGGTGGGGCCGGAGACGAGGGTCTGCGTGCCGCCGAAGAGGGCCGCGAACAGGCCCATGGAGACCGCTGCGTAGAGCCCGGCGACCGCCCCCAGCCCCGATCCCTCGCCGAAGGCCAGTGCCAGCGGCAGCCCCACCACGCCGGCGGTGATGCCGCCGAAGACGTCGCTGCGAAGGTCCTCCCTGCTGTAGCGGAGTTTCCCCTTCATGAGCCGCATGCGACGCCTCCGAGCCGGGCACGAGACCCCCACGGCGCGAGCCACAGAGGATTACGGCCCCTTCTGGTCCCCTTGGTCTACACCACGGGCCAGGGCCAGCGCCGACCCGACGGGTCGGTGGGGAAGCGGCCGTCGGTCAGCAGCGTCTCGGCGCGCAGCGCCAGGGCGGCGCCTTCGGCCTGGTCGAGGAGGTTGGCCAGCGTCTCCGGAGGCCCGCCGGTGCACAGCAGGCGCAGGCCGTCGCTCACGTCGGGGGGCAGCGGCTCACCGCTGAAGTCCCACACCACCGTGCGGAGCTTGAAGACGGCGTGGAAGCAGAGGCCGTTGTCGATGGCCCACACGTGGTCGTCGCCCTCCAGCAGGACGTGGCCGCCCTTGCGGTCGGTGGCGTTTGCGACGACGTCGAAGGCGCAGAGCCGGCGCAGGGCGGGGTGCAGTTCGGGCCGTTCGCGCAGCGTGAAGTAGTGCTGCTCGAAGTCGGCCAGCACGAACAGCTGCAGCGATCCCGACCCCAGCGGACCGTCGCGCACGACGGTGGGCGGTACCAGGTCCCATCCCAGGGCCGCAGAGAGTTCGTAGGCCGCCGCCTCCCGGCGATGCAGCCCCGGCGGGAAGTCGTGCAGCGGCCGCTCACCCCGCGCGGGCTTGTAGACGGCCTGCAGGACGGGCTCGGCGTCCGGCTCGTCCGCAGGCGCCACGTCCACGAGGAACGTGGCATTGGAACTCCAGGGCAGGCGGCCCAGGACGCGCAACTCGCCCGTCCGCAGCACCTCCAGGGCGTCACCGTCGGCGATGGGCGCTCTCGCCCGGATGGGGGATTCGCCCACGGCGCCGCCGGGTCAGTTCCAGCAGGGGCAGAAGCCGTCGTCGTGGTTCAGGGGCGCCCCGCAGTAGGGGCACGGCGGCCGGCCTGCGGCCACGATCTCGTTGGCCTGGCGGACGAATCCGGCGACCTGTCCCGGCCGCAGGGCGATACGCGCCGAGGCGGCCTCGTCTTCCTCGTCCCCGGTTAGTTCCTCGATCCACAGGATGATCCGACTGTTGGTTTCCTCGTAGGCGGCTCCGATGGTGCCCACGATCCAGTCGGGGCCTTCGGGCGCCTGGAAGTCGGCCTCTTCGGGGATGTCCGGCAGCGGGGCGGCGGCGCGCTTGCGCCCGATGTCCGAGAGCATCTCGTCGAGGAACTTGGCCAGCGCCGCAACCTGCTGTTTCTCCATCTTCAGCGAGGCCTGGACAGCACCCTCACGGACCTGCAGGAAGAAAACCCGCTGACCCTTCGGGCCGACGGTCCCGCAGGTGAAACCGTCCACGTCGGAGAAGTCGTAGGAAGAGGGCATGGCGGCTCGGGGAATCCGTTCAACTGGGGCGAAGGGTTCGCAGGTCGTCGCCGGTGGAGTTTACGGCCAGCACGAGGGGGCCGTGGCTGCTGTAGGCGATGACCGTGATGGAGCACGGCGAGATGACAAGGCGCTGGAACAGGTCCAGATGGGTGCCGACGGCCTGGGCGACGGCCGCCTTGATGGGGTCGGCGTGGGAGACCGCCACGATGGCGCCGCCCCGGTGACGGGCGGTGAGTTCGCCGACCGTGCCGCAGATGCGGGTCTGCATCTCGGCGAACGACTCGCCGCCGGGGAAGCGGAAGCCGCTGGGGGTGCCCTGGACCTGCCGCCAGGCGGCGAGGCGCCGCAGGTCGGCCAGCTTGCGCCCCGTCCAGTCGCCGAAGTCGCACTCGTTCAACCCGTCGACGCGACGGACCCGCCGGCCGGTGGCGCGGGCGATGGGGGCGGCGGTCTCCTGCGCCCGCTCCAGCGGCGAGGCGTACACGGCGCGCACGTCGGCGAGGGCACCGATCCGCGCCGCGGTTGCCTCGGCCTGCGCACGCCCCGCCTCCGCCAGGTGCAGCCCCGGCGCCCGACCCGGCAGCACCTCGCCGGTGGTCGCCGTCGTGCCGTGACGCACCAGGAGGACTGTGACAGGACGCCGGGCAGCAGCCATCGCCCGCTCAACCTAGCGTTCGGCTGTGAACGGTTCCGAGAACCCCGCAGCCGGCAGGTCGGCGCTGCCGGCCGGCCGCCTGGATGCGCTGCAGGCCGAGGTGGTGGCGTGCCGGGCGTGCCCGCGGTTGGTGGCGTGGCGGGAGGAGGTGGCGCGGACCAAGCGGGCCGCCTATGCGGGCGAGGACTACTGGGGCCGGCCGGTGCCGGGTTTCGGCGACCCCGAGGCCCGGCTGCTGGTGGTGGGCCTGGCCCCGGCCGCCCACGGCGCCAACCGCACCGGGCGCATGTTCACCGGCGACCGGTCGGGCGAGTGGCTCTACCGGGCGCTGTGGCGGGCCGGGTTCGCCAATCAGCCCACCGCCGTCCACGCCGGCGACGGGCTGCGCCTGACCGGCGCCTGGGTCACCTCGCCGGTCAAGTGCGCCCCGCCCGCCAACAAGCCCACCGGCGAGGAGTTCGCAGCCTGCCGCGGCTTCTTCGAGGCCGAGCTGGCGGTGCTGGCGCAGGTGCGGGTGGTGGTGGCGCTGGGCGGCCTGGCCTGCGGGGCGGTGGCGCGGCACTGGAAGCTGCGACCCCGGCCCCGCTTCGCCCACGGGCTGGAGGTGCCGCTGGAGGGTGGCCGCACCCTGCTGTGCTGCTACCACGTGAGCCAGCAGAACACCTTCACCGGCCGGCTCACCGAGGAGATGCTGGACGCCGTCTTCGACCGGGCCCGCTGCCTCGCCGGGTAGCCTGCGCCGGTCATGGGTGATTCGCCTCGAAGCCGCCGCGGAACTCGGTTTCTGCTGCTCGCGGCCTGTGCCGCCGTGGTGCTGCTGGTGTCCGCCTGCACCGACGAGGGCGACCCGACCTCCTACGACGCCACCGTGGAGGAGAACTTCCTGCGGGGCTGCGAGGTGGCGGCCGAGGCGGACCCCGCCATCAGACCGGTGGCGCCGAGGTACTGCGGCTGCGCCTGGAACCGCCTGATTGCCGAGATCGACTTCGAGGACTTCAAGAAGCTCGACGACGACGTCAAGGACGACCCCAACAAGATCCGCACCGACGAGGAGGACTCCACCGGCGCCCAGTTGACGGAAATCTTCGCCGACTGCAGAGCCCAGCACGGCCGCGGCTGACCCTCGCCCCCCGCCACCGGCGGTCAGCCGCGCGAAGGCAACCGCAGGCGGGCCTCGGGGGCGGCCCAGTCGGGCCAGCGTTGGCGGCTCTTGGCCGAGAGTTTGTGCATGAGCGCGATGGCACCGGGATCGGCGTCGCCGGGGCGCCCCTCGATCACACCCTCCTGCAGCATCCGCACGATGATCTCCCGCCCCAGCGGCGTGCGGACCACGGTGAGGGTCCAATCGCTCACGTCGCCGATGCCGCCGGTGGAGATGTCGGCGTGCTCGGCGGCGAAGTCGGGGCAGTGCAGGCAGCCCTCCCGGGTCCAGGCGTGGCACTCCTTCAGGCTGATCTCGTGGTAGTCGCCGTTGTGCATCCACACCTGGAAGACGCCCTTGATGTTCATCTTCTTGATGTCTTCCTTGTGCAGCCCGTACTTGATCCAGAACAGCTCGTCGAAGAGTGAGTCGTCGAAGCTCTTGGAGCACAGCAGCCCGATGTTCAGCTTGATGGGCCGGCCGACCTTGCCCACCTTGCGGTGCCACATGACCGGTCCGATGGAGGTCTGGCAACTCATGCCCACGAGGGCCAGCTGCTTCAGCCCCCGCTCCATGGCCTCGGGATAGGCCATGGTGTTGGCCGAGTAGGTGTAGCGGCTGCCGGCCCCTGCCAGCACCTCGGCACGGTTCGTGGCGACGCCCGGTACCGCCTTCCAGCCGGCCGCCTCGCCCTCGAGGTGCGAGACCAGGGCGCCGTCGATGATGCCGTTCTCGAGGCACCAGATGAGGATGGCCGACACCAGCCCGCCGTCCTGGCCGATCTCGTAGACGAAGTCGTCGCTGGCGCGGGTCAGGATGATGTCCTTGTAGACGCCGGAGGGCTCGTCGTCCTCGCGGCGCCGACCGAAGAGGTGTTCGTCGGCCTCGGGCTCCCAGGCGCGGAAGCGCGGGCAGGCCCGGGTGCAGGACGTGCAGCCCTTCACGCCGTGCACGCAGTCGTCCAGCCCCAGCTCCTCCTCCAGGTGGAACGGGTAGTACTGGCCCGGCTCGTGGCGGTAGCCGATCACGTCGTGCGGGCAGGCGATGACGCAGCCGGCGCAGCCGGTGCACAGCCCGCTGGTGATGACCTCCTCGTAGAGCTCCTTCCACTGGAAGGTCCAGCGGGGGGTCTTGGCGGCGGGCGCTGCGGCCGGCGGCGGGGCGGCGGTTGTGTCGCTCACGGTGCCGATGGTACCGCCGGGGCGGTCACAGGCCGGTGCGGCCCGCCTCGCGCATCATCGGCATCGGCTCGGAGTACGGGGCATCCTCGGCCTTGGAGCCGGTGGTCACGCCGGCGTCGGTGGTGAGACAGTGGCCGTTTGTGTAGCCCGATTCGTCGCCGGCCAGCCACAGGGCGGCATTGGCCACGTCGGCGGCCAGTCCCGGGCGCCCCGCGATCGGCGACCTCTCGGCCAACTCGGCCAGCACGCCGTCGATGTCGTCGGGATCGTTGAGGTGTGCCATCGCCACCATCGGCGTGGCCATGGAGTGCGGGGCGATGCAGTTGACGCGGATCCCGAAGCGGCACAACTCGGCGCCCACGTTCTTGGTGAGCCCCACCACGGCGTGCTTGGCGGCGGCGTAGGCGTGCGGTCCCAGCCCGCCGATGACACCTGCCGTGGAGGCCATGCTGATGATCGACCCCGTGCGGCGCGGCTTCATGACCCGGGCGGCGTGCTTCATGCCGTAGAACGTGCCATGGAGCAGCACGTCGATGGTGAACTGCCACTCGGCATCGGGGAGCTGGTCGATCGGTCCCCGGGCGCCGACGATGCCGGCGTTGTTGTACATCACGTCGAGCTGCCCGAAGCTGTCGACGGCCAGGTCCACGAGGGCGGCCACGTGCTCCTCGCGGCTCACGTCGCATTCGACGAAGCGGGCCGCGTGGCCGAGTTCGGCTGTGATCCCCCGCCCCCGGTCCACCTGGATGTCGCCGAGCGCGACCGCTGCCCCTTCGGCCACGAAGAGCCGGGCCGCAGCCTCGCCGAAGCCGCTGGCGCTCCCGGTGATGGCGGCAACCTTGCCGGCGAGTCGTCCTGTCATGGTCGGTCCTTTCGTCCGTTGCCCCTGGGCCGGTGCTGTGGCCACCCTCGGTTTGTTGCAGTCGCCCGGGCGGGTGCCGCCGGTGTCCGTCGGCGGATCGTCTGGCGAAATCGATCCGGCGCCGGCCCCCGGCGTCCCCCACCCTCGTCTGTTTGCGGCGGCCCCGACGGGGCCGCCGGTGCGGAACGCACCACCGCCGCGCCCCCGGCAGGATTCGAACCTGCGCGCACGGCTCCGGAGGCCGCTGCTCTATCCCCTGAGCTACGAGGGCCGGACTCGCAGGC
>JAGWAL010000040.1:9063-30244 GCA_021296415.1 Acidimicrobiia bacterium
CGAACCTGCGCGCACGGCTCCGGAGGCCGCTGCTCTATCCCCTGAGCTACGAGGGCCGGACTCGCAGGCTAACGCCGCAGGTGCCCTCACCGGTACGCTGCCGCATGATTCGCACGCGTCTGATCGACGCCCTGCGCGCCGCGCTCGCCGAGTCCGGTGTGGAGCCTCTGCCGGCCACGATCGAGATCGGGCGCCCGGCCCGCGCCGAGCACGGCGACTGGTCCTCCAACGTGGCACTGGTGTGCGCCAAGGCTGCGAGCCGCCGCCCCCGCGACTTGGCGCAGGACCTGGTCGAGCGCATCACAGCCCGCCCTCCCGCGCACGTCCGCCGGGTGGAGGTGGCGGGGCCGGGGTTCGTGAACTTCCACCTCGACCACGGCTGGCTGCACGACGTGCTGCGCCAGGTGATCGCCGAGGGCGTCGCTGGCTACGCCCGGCACGACTTCGGTGCCGGGACGGCGGTGAACGTGGAGTTCGTGAGCGCCAACCCCACCGGGCCGCTGCACGTGGGTGGCGGGCGCTGGGCCGCCTACGGCGACACGCTGTGCAACATCCTGGCCCGCTGCGGCTACGCCCCGCACCGCGAGTACTACCTCAACGACCGCGGCCGGCAGATGGACGCCTTCGCCGAGTCGCTGATCGCCCGCAGGGAGGGCGTCGAGCCGCCCGACGACGGCTACCACGGCGACTACATCGGCGAGTGGGCCGCCGAGATGCCCGGCGATGCCGACGCCGGGGAGTGGGGCTACGCCCGCGCCCGCCGCGACGTGGCCGAGAGCCTGGCGCGACTCGGCGTGCGCTTCGACACCTGGTCCAGCGAGCGGGAACTGGTCCGCTCCGGGGCGGTCGACGCCGCGCTGGCGACCCTGCGGGACCGCGATGCGGCCTATGACGCCGACGGCGCGGTCTGGCTGCGCAGCGCCGACGGGGGCGACGACAAGGACCGGGTGCTGGTGCGCTCCGACGGCGAGCCCACCTACCTGCTGCCCGACATCGCCTACCACGCCGACAAGCTGGCCCGCGGCTCCCACCTGCTGATCGACGTGTGGGGCGCCGATCATCACGGCTACGTGGAGCGCCTGACGGCCGGTTTCTGCGCCCTCGGTAACCGCCGCGAGCAGTTGGAGATCGTGCTGGGGCAACTCGTCACGGTGATGCGCGGCGCTACCGAGGCCAAGATCTCCAAGCGGGCCGGCAACCTGGTGCTGCTGGACGACCTGGTGGACCTGGTCGGGGCCGACGCCGCCCGCATGACCTTCCTGCTGCAGTCCCTCGCCAGCCGGCAGACCATCGACCTGGACGTGGTGGCGGCGCAGTCCATGGAGAACCCGGTGTTCTACGTGCAGTACGCGCACGCCCGGGTCTGCTCGCTGGCGGCGACCGCCGCCGAGCGGGGCATCGAGCGCCCGCCGCTGGCGGAGGTGCCCCTCGGAGCCCTCGATCAGGCGCGGGAGTTGGCGGTTCTGCGGACCCTGCACGCCCTCGGCGACGTGGTCGGCGAGGCGGCGAGGGAGCGGGCCCCCCACAAGCTCACGACCTGGGTCCGCGAGCTGGCCGGCGCCTTCCACGGCTTCTACCACGACTGCCCGGTGCTGCGCAGCGACGTCGCGCCACCACTGCGCGCCGCCCGCCTGTGGCTAACCGAGGCGACGCGCATCGGCCTGGTCATCGCCCTGGAACTGCTCGGCGTCAGCGCCCCCGAGCGCATGGACACGCTCACGCCCGACGATGCAGAGGAGGCTGTTGAGTAGTGCGGGCCGCTCTCTCGATCGTTGTTCCGACCTCCCCGATCGTCGTTCCGGCGCCGGCCGGAATCCAGCGCGCCGCGCACCGATCCGCCCCGCGGACGGCTCACTGGGCAATTCTCTAGGACGAGCCATGGCTGGTCCTCTGCCCCCGCACCTGCTGCCCGACGGCGCCACGTCCGACGCCGGCGGCCGCCTCTCGGTGGCCGGCTGCGACCTCGTGGACCTCGCCGGTGAGTTCGGCACGCCGCTGATCGTCTACGACGAGGACCACCTGCGGGCGCGCTGCGGCGAGGCGCGGGCGGTCTTCGGCGAGGGCGGCGTCGCCTATGCGGCCAAGGCGTTCCTCTGCCGCGCCATGGTGCAGTTGGTGCAGCAGGAGGGCCTGCACCTCGACGTGTCTACGGACGGCGAGTTGCACGTGGCCCTGGCGGCCGGCTTCCCGCCCCAGCGGCTGGTGCTGCACGGCAACAACAAGTCGCCGGAGGAGTTGGCCTCCGCCGTCGACGCCGGCGTGGGACGCATCGTGGTGGACAGTTTCGACGAGTTGGACCGCCTCGACGCCCTTGCCGCCGAGCGCGGCTGCCGCCCGGCGGTGCTGCTGCGGGTCACGCCGGGCGTGGAGGCGCACACGCACGTCTACCTCACGACGGGCCGCGACGACTCCAAGTTCGGCTTCACGGTGTCCACCGGCGCGGCCGCCGAGGCGGTGGAACGCGCCCGCGCCGCCGGCTCGGTGGAGTTGCTGGGCATTCACGCCCACATCGGCAGCCAGGTGTTCCGCCTGGACTCGTTCGCCCAGGCGGTGTCCACGGTGGCCGCTTTCGCCAACCCGCTGGGACTGGCGGAGCTGTCGGTGGGCGGCGGCCTCGGCGTGGCCTACGTGACCGGCGAGGAGGCACCGTCGATCACCGCCTGGGGCGAGGCGGTCCTCGAGGCGGCCGCCGCGGCCGGCGTGACCGCCCGCTTGAGCGTCGAGCCCGGCCGCGCCATCACCGCCGCGGCCGCCATCGCCCTCTATGAGGTCGGCACCGTCAAGGACCTGCCCGGCATCCGCACCTACGTGGCCGTCGACGGCGGCATGAGCGACAACCCCCGCCCGGTGCTGTACGGCAGCGGCTACGAGGTGTTCCTGCCCCGTGCCGCAACCGCCGAGCGGCCCCGCGCCGTGAGGGTCGTCGGCAAGCATTGCGAGTCGGGGGACGTCCTGGTGTCCGACGGCTGGGTGCCGCCGGACCTCGCCGTCGGCGACGTCCTCGGCGTGCCGGTGGCGGGCGCCTACGGCTACGCCATGGCCTCCAACTACAACAAGGTGCCGCGGCCGGCCGTTCTGTTCCTCCGCAACGGCGAGGTCCGCCCGGTCATCCGCCGCGAGACCTACGACGACCTGCTCCGCCTGGACCTGTAGGCCCAGCGCCGAAGCCGGTGGATCCGCGCGATCGTGGATCCCGGCCTTCGCCGGGAATGACATTCATACTGTTCGGTGTCCTCGACGGGCGGTGGATCTGACTCGCCGGAACAACGGCTGAGGGGATCCGGGCGGTGACTCACCCGTCTCCCGGCCCGGCGGCGGCGCGCCGCCCCGGGACGCTGTGGAAATCTCGGGCCGAGGCGCCGGGTGTCGGGCGGCTGCGCCGGTAGCGTGAGCGGGATGGTTTCCCCTTCCTCTCCTGCGTCCGGCGCCGCGCCCGGCGTGGCGCGGATCGGCGTCGGCATCCTGGGCGGCGGCACGGTCGGATCGGCGCTCGTGGGGCTGCTGGCGGAGCGCCGGGCCGACATCGCGGCGCGCTGCGGCGTGGAACTCCGACCGGTCGCCGTGGCGGTCCGCAGCCCCGAGCGCGCCCGACCGGGCGTGCCGGCGGACCTGCTCACCGGCGACGCGGCCGCCGTCGTGGCGGATCCCGACGTCGACGTGGTGGTGGAGCTCATCGGCGGTCATGAACCGGCGAGGCAACTCCTGCTGGCGGCGCTGGCGGCCGGCAAGCCGGTCGTCACCGCCAACAAGGAGGTCATCGCCACGCACGGTGCCGAACTGTCGGCCGCGGCCCGCGCCGCCGGTGTGGACCTGCTGTTCGAGGCGGCGGTGGGCGGTGCCATCCCCATCGTCCGGGCACTGCGGGAGTCCCTGGCCGGCGAGTCGTCAACGGCACCACCAACTACATCCTCAGCCGCATGACCACCGGCGGGTCCACCTACCTCGACGCCCTGGCCGAGGCGCAGGCCCTGGGCTACGCCGAGGCCGACCCGCGGGCCGACGTGGAGGGCCACGACGCCGCCGCCAAGGCCGCCATCATGGCCGGCATCGTCTTCGGCGCCGAGGTGACCGCGGCCGACGTGCACTGCGAGGGCATCAGCACCCTCAGCCCCAACGACGTCGCCTTCGCCCGCCGCCTGGGCCACGTCATCAAGCTCCTGGCCATCGCCGAGCGCATCGAGGACGCACCCGCTGATGACCGAGCCGTCGGCGCAGCAGACGGAGGGGGAGGGGCCGGGGGGGCCGGCGGGGGGGGTCCGGGGGAGGGGCCGGGGTGCCGCTCTGCTCCTTTGACGCAGGCGATGAGTCGTCGCAGCCCGGCCCCCGCAGAGCGGCACCCCGGGCCCGACGATCGCCGTGCGGGTGCATCCGGCGATGGTGCCCGCGGACCATCCGCTGGCGTCGGTGCGCGACAGCTTCAACGCCGTGTTCGTGGAGGGCGACGCCTCCGGCGAGCTGATGCTCTACGGGCGCGGCGCCGGCGGGCGGCCGACCGCCTCGGCCGTCCTCGGCGACCTCATCGACGCGGCCGTCAACCGGCGCCGGGGCGCCGCCTGCGGGCCGCCTCCCACGGCGCCGGCCCGCATCCACCCCATCGGAGAGTTGCGCACGGCCTATTACCTGGCGCTGGAGGTGATCGACCGGCCCGGCGTGCTCGCCGCGGTCGCGGGAGTGTTCGGCCACCATGGCGTGTCCATCCGCTCCATGACCCAGGAGGGTCTCGGCGATCAGGCCCGCATCATCTTCATCACGCACGTGGCCTGCGAGGGGGACATGCGGGCCACGCTCGACGACCTGCGGCACCTCGAGGCCGTCCGCCAGGTGGGCAGCGTGCTGCGGGTGATCGCCGACGAATGAGCCTCCGCTACGTCTCCACCCGCGGCCAGGCCCCCGAACTGGCCTTCGCCGACGTCCTACTGGCGGGCCTGGCAACAGACGGTGGCCTCTACGTCCCCGACGAGTGGCCGGCTCTCGCTGCTGCGAATGAATCGAGGGCGGGGGCCGGGCGGCCGGGCTGCGACGACTCTTCGCCAGCGTCGGAGGAGCAGAGCGGCACCCCGACCCCCGCCCGATCCCCCTCGGGACCGCCTGGACAAGACTCGTACGCCGCTACCGCCGTCGAGGTCATGTGGCCGTTCGTGGCAGGTCAGATCGACCGGGAGGCGTTCGAGACTCTCACCGCCGATGCCTACACCACCTTCGACCATCCCGACGTGGCGCCCCTCGTCCCGCTCGACGAGGACGAGGACCTCTGGCTCATGGAGCTGTTCCACGGTCCCACGCTGGCGTTCAAGGACATCGCCCTGCAGCTCGTGGGGCGGCTGTTCGATCATGAGCTGGCCCGACGCGGCGAGCGGGTGACGATCGTGGGGGCCACCTCGGGCGACACCGGGTCGGCGGCCATCGAGGCGTGCCGCGACCGCGACGCCCTCGACATCTTCGTGCTGCACCCGCACGGCCGGGTCAGCGAGGTGCAGCGCCGCCAGATGACGACGGTGCCGTCGGCGAACGTCCACAACATCGCCATCGAGGGCAGCTTCGACGACTGCCAGGACCTCGTGAAGGCCATGTTCGCCGACGAGGCGTTCCGCCACCGTCACCGGTTGGCGGCGGTGAACTCCATCAATTTCGCCCGGGTGATGGCGCAGATCGTGTACTACGTGGTGGCGGCGCGAGCCGTCGCCGATGTGTCGGGCAGCGGCGGACCGGTGTCCTTCGCTGTGCCGACCGGCAATTTCGGCAACGTGTACGCCGGCTACGCGGCGCAGAGAATGGGCCTGGAGTTGTCGCAGCTCGTCGTGGGCAGCAACACCAACGACATCCTCACGCGGTTCCTCGCCAGTTCCCGCCTGGAGATCCGCGAGGTGGTCCCCACGATGTCACCCAGCATGGACATCCAGGTGTCGTCCAATCTGGAGCGCCTGCTTTTCGAGCTGTACGACCGGCAGGGCGCCGCCATCGCCACCCTGCTGAAGTGGCTGCGTGCCACCGGCGAAGCCGATCTTGCGCCGGAGGCGGCGGCCGGTCTGGCGCCCCTGTGGTCGGGGGCGCGCGTCGACGAGGCGCAGACGCTGTCGGTCATCGGCGACGTGCATCGCCGGAGCGGGCTGATGATCGATCCGCACACCGCCGTCGGCGTGGGCGCGGCCGCGACCGCCCGGCGGGACCCGGACACGCCGCTGGTGGTGCTCGCCACCGCGCATCCCGCCAAGTTTCCCGAAGCAGTGGAGCGGGGCTGCGGGCGGCGCCCCCTGCTGCCCGATCATCTGGCGGATCTGCACGATCGCCCGGAGCGTTGCAGCGTTCTGGGCAACGACCTCGCTGCGGTCCAGCGGTTCGTGGCGGACCGCACCCGTACCCGTGGCGAGGGCTGAGGCCGTTGCCATGGGTGTGGCGGAGCGGTGTCCCGACCGTCGCGGGCGCGCCATCATGTGCGCCATGCACGCCATGCGCCGCACGGGGGTGCCGGCGGTGAGCAGGGAGCGACCGTGAAGTACGTGGTCTGCATACCCGACGGCTGTGCCGACGAGCCGGTTCCCGCTCTCGACGGCCGCACGCCGCTGGAGGTGGCGCACATGCCGACGCTGCGGCGCCTCGCCGCCCGTGCCCGGCTGGGGCGCGCCCGGGTGATTCCCGAAGGCCTGCCGCCGGGCAGCGACGTCGGCAACATGTCCATCCTCGGCTACGACCCGGCGCGGTATCACAACGGTCGGGCATCGATCGAGGCCGCGGCCATGGGGCTGTATCTCGCCGGCGACCAGGTGGCGTATCGCTGCAACCTCGCCACCGTGGCCGCCGACGGCACAATGGAGGACTTTGCCGGCGGGCACCCGTCGACCGAGCAGGCCGCCACGATGATCAGCGCCCTGCAGGCGGAACTGGGTGGCGAGGTGTCGTTCCACACCGGCGTCCAGTACCGCCACATCATGGTGGCTCCGGCCGCCTGGGCCGACGCCTGCTGCGTCCCGCCCCACGACCTGACCGGGCAGCCGGCGGTGCTGCCGACCGGGCCGGCCGCGCCGCACTTGCAGAAGCTCATGGACGCCTCCCGCGACGTGCTCGCCCGCTTCGACGTGGCCGCCAACCAGATCTGGCTGTGGGGGCAGGGTCGGTTCCCGGAGATGCCCGCCTTCGCCGATCGCTACGGCCGCTCGGCGGGCCTCGTCAGCGCGGTCGACCTGGTGCGGGGGCTGGGTGTGCTGACGGGCATGGACGTCGTCACCGTGGCGGGCGCCACCGCCTGGTACGACACCAACTACGAGGGCAAGCGCGATGCCGCCCTGGCGGGGCTGGAGGCCGGCGCCGACCTGTTCGTGATCCACGTGGAGGCCAGCGACGAGGCCGGCCACGCCGGCGACGTCGACGAGAAGGTGCACAGCCTGGAGAACTGGGACCGGCGGATCCTCGCCGACCTGGTGGTCGGGCTGGACGCGCTCGGCCCCTGGCGGCTGCTGCTTCTGCCCGATCACGCCACGCCGCTGGTGCTGCGGACCCACACCTCCGACCCTGTGCCGTACCTGCTGGTGGATTCGCACAGCGACGGCCCGGGGGGCGCCTATACGGAGCCCGCCACGGCCGACGCCCCAGTCGTGGCGGGGCACAGCCTCATGGGCGAGCTGCTGCGCGCCTGAGACAGCGGGCGGCCGCGAAGGTTGTGGCGGCGATGGCCTGCGGTTACGCTGGGCTGCGCCTTCGGCGCGCAATCGCATTCCGAGGGCTGGTGTGTACCCCAAAAGCTTCGTGAGTGCACCCGCACGCACCGCAAGCAGCCGTCGCCAAGGCTGTGCCGGGGTTCCCCGTCGCCAGGTTTGAGCTGGGCGAACAGACAGGCCGGTTGCTGAGCCGGCCTGTGGAAGTGAGGTTGAGGTGAGTACCGAGACCGTTGATGCGCAACGCAGCCTGTTCGAGGCAAAGAGTCGCGCCGAATTGATCGATATCGCCAAGGCGATGGGCGGCCAGCCCT
Source organism: Acidimicrobiia bacterium (assembly GCA_021296415.1). Taxonomy (GTDB): domain Bacteria; phylum Actinomycetota; class Acidimicrobiia; order Acidimicrobiales; family CATQHL01; genus VXNF01. The sequence goes on from JAGWAL010000040.1 coordinate 17,027, forward strand.
CGTCGCGGAGTCGCAAGACCGAATTGGTGGATCTGATCGTGGAGTTGGCCGGGTTCGGCGCCGCCGGGTCGGAGCCCGCGGGCACCGACGACGCCGGCGACGCCGGCGGGCAGGCGGCAGCCCTCGTTGCCGCCGACGGCGCTGACTCCGCTGCCACCGTCGTCGCGCCGCCCGAAGTCTCCAATGGCTCCGAGGCCGGCGCGGACGTCGCCGAGCCCCAGCCCGCGGAGCTCGAGGAGCGCCCGCAGCGGGCCGCCGCGCGCCCCGACGCCCCCGAGCGGCGCGGCGGGCAGCAGCGCCGCGAGCGGGGATCCGACGGCGAGGGGCAGCAGCGCCGCGAGCGGGGATCCGACAGCGAGGGCCAGCAGCGCCGCGAGCGGGGATCCGACGGCGAGGGCCGCGCCGCCACGGCGACGGAGGAGCGAACCGATCGCCCCGAGCGCCGGGACGGCGACCGTGGCCGCTGGGAGGAGGGCGGCACGGACTACGCCAACCGCCGCCGCCGCCGGGGCCGCGGCCGCGTCGAGGAGGAGCCCTGGGAGGGCGATCCGGTGGACGTGTCCGGCTACCTGGACCTGCGCGAGGAGGGCTACGGGTTCCTGCGACTCAACGGCCACCTGCCCAGCCGCGAGGACGTGTACGTGTCGGTCAAGCAGGTGCGCCAGCACGGGCTCCGCAAGGGCGACCACATCGCCGGCGGCTCCCGGCCGGCCAACCGCAGCGAGAAGAACCCTGCGCTGCTGCGCCTCGACACCATCAACGGCAAGCCCCCCGAGGAGTCCCGCAAGCGCCCCCACTTCGAGGATCTCACCCCCCTGTTCCCCGACCAGAAGCTGGGCCTCGAGCGCGCCGGCGACCGGGGCAACATGACCACCCGCATCATCGACCTCGTCTCCCCGATCGGCAAGGGCCAGCGGGGCCTCATCGTCTCGCCCCCGAAGGCCGGCAAGACCACGATCATGAAGGAGATCGCCCGCTCCATCGAGATCAACAACCCCGAGGTCCGCCTGATCGTGCTGCTCGTGGACGAGCGTCCCGAAGAGGTCACCGACATGCGGCGCTGGCTGATGCGGGGCGAGGTGGCGGCCTCCACGTTCGACCGGCCCGCCGAGGAGCACACGCACGTCGCCGAGCTCACCATCGAGCGCGCCAAGCGCATGACCGAGTCCGGCGAGGATGTGGTGATCATGCTCGACGGCATCACCCGCCTGGCCCGCGCCTACAACCTGGCGGCGCCCGCCACCGGCCGCATCATGTCCGGCGGCGTGGACTCCGGGGCGCTGTACCCGCCGAAGAAGTTCTTCGGCGCGGCGCGCAACATGGAGGAGGGCGGCTCGCTCACCATCCTGGCCACGGCGCTGGTGGAGACCGGCTCCAAGATGGACGAGGTCAGGCACCGGCAACATGGAGTTGCGCCTCGACCGGCGCACCGCCGAGCGGCGCATCTATCCCGCCATCGACGTGGACGCCAGCTCCACCCGCCACGAGGAGTTGCTGTTCGAGCGCAAGCAACTGCAGCAGGTGTGGAAGCTGCGCCGGGTGCTCTCGGGCCTTGCCAGCGATCACGGCAACGGGGCCGCCGGGCTGGAACTGCTGATCGACCGACTGAAGACCTTCCCCGACAACGACGCCTTCCTGGAGGAAGTGGCTCGCGGGCCGATGGGCGGCTGAGCCGACCGCCCGCAGAGAGGAGCCGAGCGATGAAACCCGACATCCATCCCGAATACCGGACGGTCGTGTTCCAGGACACGTCCTCGGGGGAGATGTTCCTGACCCGGTCCACCATCGGCACCACCGAGACCGTGGAGTGGAGCGACGGCAACACCTACCCCCTGGCCAAGGTGGAGATCTCCAGCGCCAGCCACCCGTTCTTCACCGGCACGATGACCATCGTCGACACTGCCGGGCGGGTCGAGCGCTTCGAACGGCGGTACGGCAGGCGCGACCGGAACTAGGGGAGTGCCGGGGAACCTCCTTCACGCCCGGATCGCCGCTTCCCCGTCATTCCGGCGGAGGCCGGAATCCAGCGCCGTCGGTTCGGTGGCTCTGCCCCACCGTCATTCCGGCGATTGCCGGAATCCAGTGATCTGCGACGGGACGGTACGCCGATGAGTGTCGACCCCTACTCCGAGCGTTTCGAGGCGCTGGCCGCAGAGCAGGCCGAGATCGAGGCCCGCCTCGCCGGCGGTGACCTGGCGCGTGACCGGGAGGCGTTCAAGAAGGCCACCCGGCGCTACAAGGAACTCACCGAGATCATGAGCCGCGTCGACGACCTGCGCGGCGCCGTCGAGGATCGGGAGGCCGCCGACGAGTTGCTGGCCGAGGCCACGCCCACCGAGGCGGAGGGTTTGCGGGCCGAGGCGGACGAGGCCGAGCGGCGCATGGCCGCGCTCGGCGAGGAGTTGGCCCTGCTGCTGGCCCCACGAGACCCCAACGACGGCAAGGACGTCATCGTCGAGATCCGGGGCGCCGAGGGTGGCGAGGAGGCCAACCTGTTCGCCCGCGAGCTCCTCGAGATGTACCTCGCCTACGCCGAGCGGCAGGACTGGCAGGTGGACGTCCTGGGCTCGCAGACCTCCGACCTCGGCGGCATCACCCACGTGGCGTTCAGCGTCGCCGGCGACGACGTGTGGCAGCGGCTGCGCTTCGAGGGCGGCCCGCACCGCGTGCAGCGCGTGCCCGAGACCGAGTCGCAGGGGCGCATCCACACCTCCTCGGCCACGGTCTCGGTGCTGCCGGAGGCCGACGAGGTGGAGGTGCAGATCGACGAGGCCGACCTGCAGGTCAGCGTGTTCCGCTCCTCGGGGCCCGGCGGCCAGTCGGTGAACACCACCGACTCGGCGGTGCGCGTCACCCATCGCCCCACCGGCCTGGTGGTGAGCATGCAGGACGAGAAGAGCCAGCTGCAGAACCGCAACAAGGCGCTGCAGGTGCTGCGGGCACGGCTGCTGCGCATGGAGCAGGAGCGGGCCGCTGCCGACGCCTCCAACCAGCGGCGCAGCCAGATCGGCCGGGGCGGGCGCTCGGAGAAGATCCGCACCTACAACTACAAGGAGAACCGGATCACCGACCACCGGATCGGGCTGACGCTGTACAAGCTCGACCGCGTGCTGGCGGGCGACCTCGACGAGATCATCGGCGCCCTGGCCCGCCACGACCGGGAGCAGGTGCTGGCCGGCACCGCCCCCTGAGGCCACCGCCGACAATGCCGCGGCCCAGCCAACCCGTCATTCCGGCGGAGGCCGGAATCCACGCCGCGGCGGAGCGGTCTGCGGGCGCCACCGACGACACGGGGGTCTCCGAGGTGGCCTCGTCGTGAGTGGCGGTGCCGCGCTGTGGCGGGAGCTGCTCGGCGAGGCCACCGAGCGGCTGGCCGCGGCCGGCGTGGAGTCAGCCGACGTCGAGGCGCGGCGGATCGTGGTGGCTGCCGCCGGATGCGACGACAGCGCCTGGCACAGCGAGTTGGATCGGCCGGCAACCCGCCGCGGCGTGGCGGCGTTCGACCGCATGCTGGGCCGGCGGGCCGCCGGCGAGCCGCTGCAGTACGTCGTGGGAAGCTGGGGGTTCCGCACGCTCGACCTGTTCGTGGACCCCCGGGTGCTGATCCCCCGACCCGAGACCGAGATCGTCGCCGGCTGCGCCCTCGACGAACTCCAACGCCGCGCGGACGCGTTGCAGTCCACGGGTCGTGGTGGGCCCGGGGGCGGGGGCGCGGAGCCGCTCTGCTCCTCCACGCAGGCGAAAGTCGTCGCGGCCCGGCCCCCCGCCCCGGACGCGTCGTCCGGGGCCGGGGGAGGGTCCGGGGTGCCGCTCTGCTCCTCCACGCGGGGCGAAGAGTCGTCGCGGCCCGGCCCCCCGCCCCCTCCCCCTCGGGTCTCGGCGCCGGGAGAGATGCTGCTTGCTGCCGACCTGGGGTGCGGGTCGGGGGCCATCGGGCTGTCCTTGGCGGCCGAGCGGGTGGACGTGGAGGTGTTCTGCACCGACGTGTCGGCCGATGCCCTGGCGGTGGCGAGCGCCAACCTGGCGGGGCTGGGCCGACCGGCGCGCCGGGTGCGCCTCGCGGAGGGCTCCTGGTTCGAGGCGCTGCCGGTCGAGGCGCGGGGGCGCTTGGACGTGATCGTGTCCAACCCGCCCTACATCGCCGAAGGCGGCTCTCTGCCTGCCGAGATCACCGACCACGAGCCGCCGGTGGCGCTCTACTCGGGCGAGACCGGACTGGAGGCCACGTCAACGATCCTGGCCGGAGCGCCGGAGTGGCTCGCCCCGGGCGGCGCCGTGGTGCTGGAACTGGCGGACGGCACGGCAGGCCGCGTGCGGGAGCTGGCCGGCACCGCAGGCCTGGCCGACGTGGCCGTGCACCCCGACCTGAACGGCGTCGACCGAGTCCTCGTCGCCCGCCGCCCGACATGAACTCCGCCGCCTCGGCCCCACCGTTGATCGACCTCCGCGTCGAGCCCGAGCGGGCGCTCGCCGAGGCCGCCGCGGCGCTGCGGGCCGGTGGGGTGGTGCTTCTCCCCACCGACACGGTCTACGGCCTGGCGGCGCTGACCCCGGATGCCGAGGAGGACCTGTTCGTGCTGAAGGGCCGCCCCGCCGACCGCTCCATCGCGGTGCTGGTGGCGGACCGTCCGGCTGCCGAGTCGCTGGCCGAGTCGGTCCCCGGGCCGCTGGCGGAACTCATGGACCGCCACTGGCCCGGCCCGCTCACGGCCGTCCTGCCCCGTGCCCGCACGCCCGGGCGGCCGCTCGTGGGCGGCGACCGCGACACCGTCGGTGTCCGCTGCCCCGACCACCCCTGGCTGCTCCGGCTCCTGGCGGAGGTCGGGCCGCTGGCCGTCACGAGCGCCAACCGCCACGCCGAGCCGACGCCACCCGAGGCTGCAGCGGTTCTCGCAAGCCTCACCCCCGATCCCGACTTGGGCGCCGCCATCGCCGTGGCCATCGACGGCGGCCTCTGCGCCGGGACCGCCTCAACAGTCGTGGCCTGGCGCAACGAAACTCTCGAGATCCTCCGCCCCGGTCCCCTGGACCTCTAGGACGCGACAACCGAGGGTGGGGGCCGGGGGGCCGGGCTGTGACGCCTTTGGCCCGCCATGAAGGAGCAGAGCGGTACCCCGGCCCCCCACCCGGGGCGCGGAGACCCCCGTACAATTCCGTCCGTGCGCATCGCCACAGGATCGGACCACGCCGGATACCGGTTGAAGCGGCTCCTCGCCGAGCGGTTGGCCGAGCGGGGCCACGAGGTCGACGACCTGGGCACGCACGACGAGGACCGCGTGGACTATCCCGACTACGGCGCCGCCGTCGGCGAGGCGGTGGCCGCCGGGCGGGCCGACCTGGGCGTGTGCGTCTGCGGCAGCGGCATCGGCATCGCCATGGCCGCCAACAAGATCTCCGGCATCAGGGCCGCGGTTGTGCACGACAGCGTCTCGGCCGCCCTCGCCCGGCGGCACAACGACGCCAACGTGGCGTGCTTCGGCCAGCGCCTCATCGACGACGGCACCGCCCTGGACGCCCTCGACGCCTTCCTGGACGCCTCCTTCGAGGGCGGCCGACACGTCGCCCGGGTTGCCAAGCTCGACGCCCTGTGAGCCCGCTCCGGCCCCACCGCAGCGCATCGTTCTCGTGAGCGCTTCACACGCCGAACCGGCCGGTGGGCCCCGGTCATCCCCCGGTGATCCGCGGATCGAGGAGCCGGCAGCGGTCGACCCCACCGCCCCCAACGCCGCTCGTTTCGGACCGCTCCCCGAGCACGTCCTCCAACGCTGGTCGAAGTTCTGCACGCACGACGACGAGTACTTCCCCGACCGGATGGGCATGGTCACCGAGGAACTCCGCCAGGACTACACCCGGTTGCGGCTGCCGTGGAAGGAGATGTTCCGCCAGCGCACCGAAGTGATGCACGGGGGCGTCATCGCCAGTCTCGTGGACACCACCGTGGTGCCGGCCATCGCCGCGCACTACGAGGGCAGCCCGCGCATGGCGACCGTTCACCTCGCCGTGCAGTACCTGCGGCCCGTGAGCGGCCGGGACATCGTGTCCGAGGCCTGGGTGGAGCATCGGGGACGGTCCATCGTGCACTGCCGCGCCGAGGTGCGCAGCGTCAGCCCCGACGGCGAGGTCGAGTTGGTCGCCCTGGCGACCCTCGTGTTCCGCGTGTCGAGCTCGGCCACTCCGGTCTCCCCGGGCTCCGCGGGGTAGGGCGATCCCCGGCGCGCCAACGAGCGATCCTCCGGCGTCCGATTGAGGAAGCCGTCCACCGAACTGCCACACTTGGGCGTCGGGCGTCCGCAGGGAGTGTCATGAGCTACGACGTTGGAGACCGGGTCGTCTACCCCCATCACGGGGCTGCGGTGATCGAGCGCAAGGAGATGCGGGAGGCCTTCGGCCGCCAGACCGAGTACTTGGTGCTGCGCATGGCCCACGGCGACATGACGGTGTCGGTGCCGGCGGACAAGGTGGACGACGTGGGCGTGCGCTGGCCCATCAGCGCCGACGAGGTGGAGGACCTGTTCGAGGTCCTGCGCAAGCGGGACGTGCACGAGCCGGCCAACTGGAGCCGCCGGTTCAAGAACCACCAGGAGAAGCTGAAGTCCGGCGACGTCTACCAGGTGGCCGAGATCGTGCGGAACCTGGCGCTGCGCGACCGCGCCAAGGGGCTCTCCGCCGGCGAGAAGGCGCTGTGCCAGAAGGCGCGCAGCGTGCTGATCTCCGAATTGAGTTTCGCCCTCGACATCCCCGAGGACGACGCCATCGAGAAGGTGGACGAGGCGCTCGAATAGGTTCGCCCGAGCGATGCAACACCGCGTGGGCGGTCGCTCTCAGTGCTTCTTCTTGAAGGACTTGACGTAGTCCTTGTGCCCCTTCGTGATGAGCCTTTCCGCATTGGTGCGAAGAACGTAGTGCCTCGTACTCGCGCCTACATGGCTGGCGTCCTTGACGGTCTTGGCCAGCGAATCGTCCACTCGCGGAGATGGATGGGGGTTGTGTCGCAGCAACCGGAAGAAGCGTCGGAGGCTCATTCGATGATCCCTTCTCGCAGTCCTCTCACTATATGTCGCTGGGTATGCTCGCCGTGCAGGCTTTGTCTTGCGGGCTGTGGCGCAGCTTGGTCAGCGCACCTGCTTTGGGAGCAGGGGGTCGCCGGTTCAAATCCGGCCAGCCCGACTCCGGCGATTCCGCCCCGACGCCGTGCCGGCGCGCCGCCTCCTACGCCGTCCCCGGCTGGTCCTCGGGGAGGACGGTGATGTTCTTGGCACCGTCGTAGGCGCGGTACGCCCCGCACACCTTGCACGTGCCCGCCAGCACACGGGTGCCGTCGACGTGGTCGAAGCCGTACGGCACCAGTGTCTGGCAGTCGGGGTTGGGGCACGGCCCGTCCACGATGTAGGTCGACATGGGCGCCTCGTGGCGTTCGGCGGCTGAGCACCCCGTACGGGATTCGAACCCGTGCTACCAGATTGAGAATCTGGCGTCCTAGGCCTCTAGACGAACGGGGCAGAGCGGAGGACAGGCTACCGCCACGCACCCCCACCGGCCACCGGAGCCGGCGCTCCGCCGGCGGAGCCCGAGCCCGGCGGCGAGCCGGCGGATCGGATCGGCCGCCGAAAAACCAGCGAGCGCCCCGGCCGGGCGGAGCGCTCTGTGATGCTCGGGGGGGAGGACTCGAACCCCCAACGACGGGACCAGAACCCGCTGTGTTGCCTATTACACCACCCCCGAAGGGGCTGCCCGCAGGCGTAGGGACGGGGGTCCGGGGGCCGTCGAGGGCGCGTCAGGACGTCGGCAACGGCTCCAACCGATCCCGGGCGGCCCGCAGGCGGCGGAGGACCTCGTGGCGGTCCACCAGGACCATGGACTCGAACAGCGGGGGGCCGACCGTGCGGCCCGTGATGGCCACGCGGATGGGGGCCTGGGCCTTGCCGAGCCGCATGCCGTGGCGCTCCGCCAGCTCCAGCGCCGCCGCGTGGGTCGCCTCGGCCGTCCAGTCCACCTCGGCGAACGTGGCGATGGCATCGTCCAGCACGGCCGGGGCGGCGGGGGCGCCCATTGCCTTCGACCACGACTCGGGATCGGTGGGGGGGTCCTCCAGGAACAACCAGTCCACGTAACGCCCGATGTCGCCCAGTGTCCGTACCTTCTCCTGCACCACGGGGGCCAGTGCCGCCAGCACGTCGGGGCGGGTCCGCTCGGCGGGCCACGGTGCGGCGTCGCCCAGCCACGGCTCGGACCGCCGCAGGTACTCCTCGGTGCTGAGGGCACGGATGTAGGTGCCGTTGAAGTGGTCCAGCTTCTTGGTGTCGAAGAAGGCCGGCGCCCGGTTCACGTCCTCGAGGCGGAACTGCGCCACGATCTCGGACATGGGACGGATCTCGACGTCGTCCGTCGGTCCCCAGCCCAGCAGTTGGCCATGGCCTCGGGCAGGTAGCCGCGGGCCCGGTAGTCGCCCAGCGACACGTCGTCGCGCCGCTTGGAGAGCTTCTTGCGGCTGGCGTTCACCAGCAGCGGCAGGTGGGCGTAGACCGGCGCCTGCACCCCCAGTGCCTCCAGCAGCAGGATGACCTTCGGCACCCCCGACAGCAGGTCCTCGCCCCGGATTGCGTGCGTGACGCCCATGTCCACGTCGTCCACGGCGTTCGCCAGCAGGAACGTGGCCGCACCGGCGGAGCGCCACACCACGAAGTCCTCCAGGTCGTCGCTGGCGAAGGACACGTCGCCGCGCACGACGTCCTGGAAGGTCACGGTGCGCCCCGCCGGCATCCGGAACCGGGCCGCCAGGCCGGGCCGCAGCGTCGTGCCGGCCACCGGCTGGTTGTCGGCGTCGCAGAGGTAGGCGGCGCCGCACGCCAGCAGCGACTCCACTGCCTCCCGGTGGCGTTCGCGGCGCTGGGACTGGAAGACCGGCTCCTCGTCCCAGTCGATGCCCAGCCACGACAGCAGGTCGTAGATGAGGTCCACCAGTTCGGGGCGGTTGCGGGCCTCGTCGGTGTCCTCGATGCGCAGCAGCATCTTTCCGCCCACCGAGCGGGCGTAGATCCAGTTGAACAGCGCCGTGCGGGCCGAGCCGACGTGCAGGAACCCCGTCGGCGACGCGCGCTCCGGTCACGGCGCGCCGAGCGCCTCGGCGGGCACCTCGTCGGCGATGCGGCAGCGGATCGGGTAGCCGTCGTGGCCGCCGGCCCCGGCGAAGAGCTCCCGCCGGGAGGTCACCACCTCGATGGGGGCGCCGACGTCGAGGTACGACCAGTGGTCGAACGCCACCTGCAGGTCGGAGGTGATCGGGGCCCGGCCGAACAGCGAGGCCCGCTTCATCGCCACCGTCACGCAACCGGCCACCACGTCGCGGGCCTTCTCGCCGGCCCGCAGCTGCAGCCGCGGCACGAAGCGTCTCGCCAGGCGCAGCGCGTAGCCCTGGTCGGGTCCCTGGTAGCCGAATCCCTCACCGGCGGGAAGCGGGCCGTCCGCCAGCTCACCGGGCCGATCGGCGCGCCATCCGCCCTGCCGCTGCGGCGGCGAGGTGTAGTGGCGGGCGGTGGCACCGGCGGCGTGCGGCACATAAGGGGGCTGAGCCATGCGGCTGAGCCTAGGAGACCACCGGGGGCTTCCGGCGCTGCCCCGTCGTTCCGCTGTCGCCCTTCCCGTCATCCGGCGAAGGCCGGAATCCAGAGCCCGGAGACTGCCCGTGCAGAGCACAGACGGCCGAGACCCCGCCGGCGGCCGCTAGCGTGCGGCGATGCTCTTCGGAATCAAGACCTCGCAGCAGGACACCAACTGGGCGGACATGCTGGCCGTCTGGGTCGAGGCCGACGACATCGACGTGTTCACCTCGGCCTGGAACTTCGACCACTTCTACCCGATCTTCTCGGACTCGACGGGGGAGTGCCTGGAGGGCTGGACCACGCTGGCGGCGTTGGCACAGGCCACGAAGCGCCTGCGGGTGGGCTCCATGGTCAGCGGCATCGTCTACCGCCACCCGGCTGTGCTGGCCGCCATGGCGTCGTCGCTGGACATCATCAGCGAGGGCCGCCTGGAGTTGGGCATCGGCGCCGGTTGGAACGAGGAGGAGTGCGACGCCTACGGCATCCGGCTCGGCACCCTCACCGACCGCTTCGACCGCTTCGCCGAGGCCTGCGAGATCCTCAAGGGCTTGCTCACCCAGGAGCTCACCACATTCGAGGGCCGATACTTCACCCTCAGCGAGGCCCGCAACAACCCGCCCGGCGTCCAGAAGCCCCACCCGCCGATCTGCATCGGCGGCAAGGGCGAGCGCCGCACCCTGCCGCTGGTGGCCCGCTACGCCGACCACTGGGACTGCCCCGTCTGGAACTGCCCCGTCCCCGAGGTCGACGAATTCCGGACCAAGCGCGACGTCCTGCACGAGGCCTGCGCCGCCATCGGCCGGGACCCGGCCGAGATCACGACGTCGGTCCACCTCGGTGTGCCCGCCGACGGCGACCCCGCACCGGTGGCCGAGCGGGCCGCCGCCTTCGGCGAGGCAGGCGTCGACCTCGCCATCTGCTACCTCGCCCCGCCCCACACCCCCGCGGTCCTCGAACCCCTCGCCGAAGCCCTCACCCCCCTGGCCACCTGATCGCCGACAACCCTTTCGCGGGCGGTGCGACATTTGTAGTTTGCCAATTAGCATTTTTAATGATTATGCTAATAGGCAACTAAGCCTCACAGCGGGAGAGGGCAGTTGGGTATCTGGGAGCCTACGCCAGACGATCTTGCCAGAGTCTTCGTGGATCAGAATCCGTGGGGTCATCTAGGCAGTGTTCCGGCGGCACTTGCGCCGCCTGTAGAGCGACCACTGGCCCGGGTGCTGTGGCGCCGACTCCTTGACAACCAACCGCGCCGCTACCACGTCATTCTCGGCCCGCGCCGGGTGGGCAAGACAACGGTGCTCTACCAAACCGTGCAGCACCTCATTACGCGAGGAATCGACCCGCGCCGAGTCTTCTGGCTTCGGATGGATCATCCCTGTCTGATGCAAGTGGACATGGGCGACTTGGTTCGCTTGGTGATTCGCATTTCCGGGGCGACTCCCGAACAGCCCGCCTACCTGATGCTCGACGAACTTGTCTACGCCGAGAAGTGGGATCTCTGGCTGAAGACGTTCTATGACGAGCAGTGGCCCGTACGAATCGCCGCCACATCTAGTGCCACCGCCGCGCTACGCGACCGGCGGATAGAGAGCGGAGTAGGGCGTTGGGAGGAGCAGTACCTACTGCCGTACTCGTTCGGCGAGTTCTTGGAGTTGATGCATGACGTCGTCGCAGTTGACGCCACTGAGGCGGCAGGTTCGACGCTCGGTGAGACACTTCGTAGCTTGCCAGAGGCACTGCACTCGAGTGTGAGTCTGGAATCAAGTCGCCGGATGTTCATGCTGATCGGCGGCTTCCCCGAACTGTTGATTCAGTCGTACAACGAACTGAGTAGAGCCGAAGCCGTCGGCGACGATTCGGGCGGAGGCCCTGCCGTGAGGCCACAGCCGTTGGTGAACCCGACCGGGGGGAGCGAGGCGGCGCAGACTCTGGTGAACCAGGTGCTCACTTCCCAGCAGATTCTGAGAAGCGACGCCGTCGAGCGCGCCATCTATAAGGACATTCCCCAGTCGTTCGGTGTCGACGATCCCCTTCGGTTGGAACGGCTTCTGTACCTACTCGCTGGTCAGATAACCGGGCTGCTCTCCCCATCGAAGATCTGCAGTGCGCTTGATCTGTCTCAACCAACATTCGACAAGTATTTGTCATATTTCGAACAGACGTTCCTAGTCTTCAGGCTGCCGAACTACTCCGGGAGCGAGACCAACGTGCAGCGCCGCGGCCGCAAGCTCTATTTCGTTGATGGTGCTGTCCGCAACGCGGCGTTGCAGCGCGGGCTTAGGCCGTTCGATGATCCGGTTGAGCAGGGTCTACTGATCGAGAACCTGGCGGCTACGTCGCTAAAGGCTCTTGCGCAGCAGTCAGGTCTCCGTCTCTTCCACTGGCGGGATGGCAAGTACGAGGTAGATCTGGTTCTTGACGATCCAAACGACCCGCTTGCGTTTGAGATTGCGTCGTCGATGGACCATCGCCGGACGGGCTTGCTGGAGTTTGCAGAGCGACATCGCCGGTTTCGTGGTCGTTGCTACCTCGTAGCTCCTCAGGCGCCGACCAGACATCCCAACCAGACTGGGACGGACGTCGGCACTCTTCCGCTCGACATGTTCCTTCTCACCGCGGGTGTGCAGGCACAGCGGGCACTCGACCTACCGTTCGGTCGTGCTGAGGTCATGCGCAGCGAGCCGTCGGACGGGCTCGATCTCTAGGCGTCGGCGGGGGCCTTGGCGCCGCTGTGGAGCAGGCCCCAGACGATCGAGTCGCACAGCGCCTCCCAGGAGGCCTCCACGATGTTCTCCGACACGCCGATGGTGGTCCACGTGCGCGAGCCGTCGCTGGAGTCGATGAGCACCCGGGTCACCGCGGCAGTGCCGTTGGTGGTGTCCAGGACGCGCACCTTGTAGTCGGTGAGGGCGATGCGGGCGATCTCGGGGTAGTGGTCGCCGGCCGCTGACAGCAGGGCGTTGTGCAGGGCGTTCACCGGGCCGTTGCCCTCGCCGACGGTGATGCGCCGCTGGTCGCCCACCCACAGCTTGATGGTGGCCTCGCACTGGCGGTGCATGGCGTCCTCGTCGGGCCGGCCGGGCCCGGCGGTCTCGGCGGTTGCGCCACCCGACTGGTAGCGGCCCACCTCCACCCGGAACGACTCGATCCCGAAATAGGGCTGCTCCCAGCCCACGGCGGCCCGCATCCACAGTTCCAGGGAGGCGTCGGCCACCTCGAAGTGGTAGCCCTCGTACTCCAGGCGCTTCAGGGTCTCGATCAGCCCGGCCACGGTGGCGTCGTCCATGGCGATGCCCAGCTCCCGGGCCTTCAGCTCGATCGACGAGCGCCCCGCCATCTCCGAGACCACGAACCGGGTGCCGTTGCCGACGCTCTCGGGGTCGATGTGCTCGTAGGCGTCGGCGCGCCGCGCCAGGGCGCTGGCGTGCAGTCCGGCCTTGTGGGCGAACGCCGAGGTGCCCACGTAGGGCTGCTGCGGGTCGGGCGCCCGGTTCACCATCTCGGCGACCCGCCGGGAGACCGATGTCAGCCCCTCCAGGCGATCCGGCGGCAGCGTCTCCACGCCCATCTTCAAGCTGAGGTTGGCGATGATCGGCACCAGGTCGCAGTTGCC
>JAGWAL010000041.1:0-351 GCA_021296415.1 Acidimicrobiia bacterium
GCTACCTGATTGCCGACGACGTGGCGAGGTTCGGCCGCCGGCAACCCCATTGGTCGGTGGGGTCGCTGGCGCTGGCACTGTTGGCGGACCTGTTGGATCACGCCGATCCGGAGGGCTGGGCCACGGCGATCGCCGGCGCGCGGGACAAATTGGTGGGTGTACTCGAGTCGCGGGGATTCGCAGTGCAGGCTGCGGACGCCCCCTGGGTGCTGGTCCAGGCTCCGGGCTTGCGGGAGATCCTCGCCTCCCACGGTGTGCTCGTCCGGGACTGCACGAGCTTCGGGCTGGCCGGGACAGCCCGGGTGGCCGTGCCCGACGCAGCCGGGCTCGAACGGCTGGCGGCCGCGCTGG
>JAGWAL010000041.1:572-11779 GCA_021296415.1 Acidimicrobiia bacterium
CTCGGGGATAAGGGTTGGTTCGGCCGGCAGCCTCTGTCGATCGAGCTTCCGTCCTCGACCGATAGGAGGCTCCGAGATGCCCAAGACCCGCCCTGTTCTCTTTCTCGTCGCGATCCTGGCGTTCGCCGGACTGCTCGCCGGCGCTTGCGGCGGCGACGACGACTCGCCCCCGGTAGGCGACGCCGTTGCGCCTGCCGAACCCGCCCCTGCTCCGCCCGAGCCGGCGCCGGCGCCCGAGGAACCGGCCACCACGACGACGGCAGCAGAATCCCCCGAACCGGCCACCACGACGGAAGCCCCGCCTTCCCCGACGACTGTGGCGGAGCAAGAGACGCCGGCGGACAGCTCGCCGGTAGATGACCACCCCATGGATGACTCGCCGGACGGCGCAGACTCCGGATCTGCCGCGCCCGAGCCTGCCTCCGACTTCTCCGTCACGATCACCTCCGACGGCGGAACCTGGACACTGGACTCGCCGCCGCAGCGCATCGTGTCTCTGTCGCCGGCAGCCACGGAGATCCTCTTCGCCATCGGCGCAGGCCCGCGGGTGGTGGCCGTGGACGACTGGTCGACCTACCCGCCGGAGGCGCCGACCACCAACCTGTCGGGGTTCGACCCGAACGTCGAGGCCGTGAGCTCGTTCGAGCCCGATCTGGTCGTCATCGCCTTCGACACCAACGACCTGGTTGCCGGACTGGTGGCACTGGACATCCCGGTGCTCGTGAGCACCAGCCCGTTCGACATCTCGGGCGGCTACCGGGAAGTCGCCGTGCTCGGCGCAGCCACGGGCCAGGTGACAGAGGCGCGGGAGGTCATCGAGACGATGCGCGCCGGCATCGACGAGGCCCTGGCGGCGGCACCCACCGTGCCCATCCGCATCTACCACGAACTCGATCAGACCTACTTCTCGGTGAGCTCCAACAGCTTCATCGGCGCCGTCTACGCCGCGCTCGGCACCGTGAACATCGCGGACCCCGCCGACAGCGACGGCTACGGCTTCCCGCAACTCACCGAGGAGTACATCATCGAGGCGGACCCGCAACTGATCGTGATCACGGACCTCACCGCCTACACCGCCGACGACGTGGCCGCCCGCCCCGGGTGGGAGTCGATCTCGGCAGTGCGCGACGGAAACATCCTGGTGGTCAACGCCGACATCGCCTCGCGCTGGGGACCCCGGCTTCCGCAGTTCGTCGGAGCCGTCGCCGAGGCGCTGGCAGCAATCGCTGCGGCGGACGACGGCTAGGGGCGAGACGACGGCCTGTGGCGTCACCACGGATCCCCGGATCACGACGGCGAACCGACACGCGCCCCGCGACGCACGAAGGCGGTGCCCGGCCCCCGGACGATCCGGAGCGGCCTCGGGCAACCGGCGCGGACGAAGCGACCCTGCGCGCCTTCCGACTGCCGCCGCTGGCAGCCGTCGGAGCCCTCGTCGCCCTGGCCGCCGTGTCCCTGCTCAGCGCCACGACAGGTGCAGCCGGTCTGGCGTTCGGTGACGTCCTCGCCACCCTCGTGGATCGTCTGCCGCTCGTCGACATGGACCCGACGCTCAGCGCCGGCCAAGAGGGCATCCTGTTCCAGATCCGCCTGCCGCGGCTCGTGCTGGGCATGCTGGTGGGCGGATCACTGGCCATGGCGGGGGCCGCCTACCAGGGCGTGTTCCGCAACCCGCTGGCCGACCCGTACCTGCTCGGCGTCTCCGCCGGCGCCGGCTTCGGCGCGGTCCTGGCATTCGGTTTCGGCCTCGACCTGGGGCGGGGCCCGTTCGACGCCGTGGCGGCGGCGGCGTTCCTCGGCGCGCTCGTGGCGGTGGCGGCATCCGCCACCATCGCCCGCGGTGCCTGGCACTCCCCGGCGACGCTGCTACTGGCCGGTGTCGCCATGGCGGCCCTGTTCTCGGCCGCCCAGACCTACGCCCTCGGCCAGTTGAGCGAGACGCGTACCCGGGAGGTGCTCTCGTGGCTGTTCGGCCGGCTCAACACCAGCGGTTGGCGGGAGGTCGGGATCCTCGGTCCCTACGTGCTGGTCTGCGGCGCCGTCCTGCTGCTGCACCGCCGGCACCTCGACGTCCTGCGGGTGGGCGACGACGAGGCCCGCTCGCTGGGCCTGAACCCGGGGCGGTCACGACTCGTGGTGATCGTGGCGGCGTCGCTGCTGACGGCTGCGGCGGTCTCGGTCAGCGGCCTCATCGCCTTCGTCGGCCTCGTCGTGCCGCACGTCGTGCGCCTGCTCGTGAGCCACAGCTACCGCGTCATCGTGCCCCTCTCGGCGCTCGGCGGGGCGGCGTTCCTGGCGCTCGTGGACACGGGCGCCCGCACGCTCACCGCCCCCGCCGAGCTGCCCGTCGGGGTGATCACCGCGTTCGTGGGCGCGCCCTTCTTCGCCCTGGTGCTCTGGCGCGGGGCCCGCAGGGTGGCGGCGTGACCACGGCCGCAGCCTCCCCGGCAGGCGCGGCCGCACCGGCCGTCCCCGAAGCCCTCACCTGCCGTGATGTGCGCGTCACGTTCCGGGAGACCGAGGCCTTGCGCGGCGTGGACCTCCACTTGGCGGCCGGCGAATGGCTCGGCCTGATCGGACCCAACGGCGCCGGCAAGTCCACGCTGTTGCGGGCCATCACCGGGCTGATCGACCACCACGGCACCGTGGCCCTCGCCTGTGGCCGGCGGCCGTCGGGCGTCGACGTGGCGCTGGTGCCGCAGATCCCGATCCTGCCGGAGGGCATGACCGTGGCGGAGTACGCCCTGCTCGGCCGCAGCCCCCACCTGGGCTGGCTGGCGGTCGAGTCGCGCCGGGATCGCTGCATCGTGGCGTCGGTGCTGGAACGCCTCGGCCTGCAGTCCTTCGCCGCACGTCCCGTCTCGCACCTGTCCGGCGGGGAGACCCAGCGCGTCGTCCTCGCCCGGGCGCTCGTCCAGCAGGCCCCGATCCTGCTGCTGGACGAGCCGACCAGCGCCCTGGACCTCGGCCACCGGGACGCCGTGCTGGAGTTGATCGACGAACTGCGCCGCAGCGACGGGATCTCCGTGATCGCCGCCATGCACGACCTCGGCACGGCCGCTCGCTTCGCCGACCGCCTGGCGCTCATCGACCGCGGCCGCATCGTCGCCGAGGGCGCGCCCCGCAGCGTGCTGGCGCCCGCCAGACTCTCGGCCATCTACGCCACCCCGCTCAGCGTGCACACGGTCGACGGCGAGATCGTCGTCCTGCCCGCCCCCCGATCCCGCCAGGAGAACCTCCCATGACCAGCGAGGAAGCCCCCCTCACCGACCGCCCCTACGAGCAGCGTGAACTGCGCTCGGCGCCCTCGCTGGTGCTGGTAAACACCGGCGACGGCAAGGGCAAGTCCACCGCCGCGTTCGGCACGATCCTGCGAGCCACCGCCCAGGACTGGCCGGTGGCCGTGGTGCAGTTCCTCAAGAGTGGCGACTGGCACACCGGCGAGGAGAAGACCTGTCGCGGGCTGGGCGTGGAGTGGTACTCGGCCGGCGACGGCTTCACCTGGGACTCCACCGACATCGACGAGACGAAGGCCAAGGCAGTGGCGGCCTGGGAGTTCTCGGCGGGGCTCGTGGCGGCCGCCAACCACCGGCTGGTGGTGCTGGACGAGATCAGCTACGCCATGACCTGGGGTTGGATCGACGCCGCCGAGGTTGCCGCGGTCCTGGCCGGGCGCCCCGAGCGGGTCAATGTGGTCCTGACCGGACGCGACATGGCCGCCGAGGTGATCGAGGTGGCCGACACCGTCACCGAAATGGTCAGCGTGAAGCACGCCTTCGACGGCGGCATCCGGGCCAAGAAGGGGATCGACTACTGAGAGCCGAGCCAGCGCTGAGTCAGGAGGCGAACCGATGAGCCGCTCCCGGGGCTGCTGGGGCGATCGGCGAGGCGCCGGCCCCGCTCCGGCGACACGTTGATCGCCGGGGGTCGACGTGTTCGCGGTCGAACCGATGCTCCGGATGCTGGACGCGGCGCCGCGTGGCGTGCTGTTGTGGCGGTGGCCCGAGGCGGTCACCGCGCTGTCGTCCGCGGCGGTCGGCGGTGGGTTGAGCGAGCCGGACTGGGTGCTCAACATCGGCGTGGACTCCGGGTACGGGCGAACCGATCTCACCGAGCACGCCGCCGAGGTGGCAGCGGGACTCGGCCTCGCAGGCCAGGGCGTGGCCCTGTTCACCGCCGCCGACGTGGATCGACCCAGCCGCAGCACCGAGGACGGCGTCACCGCCCACGCGACCGTCGGCGTCAGCCACCCGACGTGGGCCGCGTCCGGATCGTCGATCCCAGGCACCGCCCGTGAAGAGGCCGGCGTCCCGTCGCAACCTGGCACCGGCGTGCCGCCGCTGCGGATCGAGAGCGGCACACCGCGCCCAGGCACCATCAATCTGGTGATCCAACTTCCGGTCGCACTTGGCGGCGGTGGAGTGGTCAACGCCGTGATCACTGCGACGGAGGCCAAGACGCAGGCGCTGATCGAAGCCGGTGTCGAAGGCACCGGTACCGCGACCGACGCGGTCGTCGTGGTGTGGCCATCGGGTGCCGACCCCGAGCGGTTCGCCGGCCCTCGTTCGCCGTGGGGAAAACGCATCGCCCACTGCGTGCACGCAGCGGTGCGATCGGGACTCGGGCGATGATCACCGACGGTTGCGTCGGCGCCGAGCGCAGCACGCGGCGCAACGGTGAGGGCTCCTGACATGATCACGCTCGTGCTGGGGGGAGCCGCTTCGGGGAAGTCGCTCATCGCCGAGGAGATCGCTGGGTCGTGCGGTGGCGACGTCACCTATGTGGCGACCGCGGTGCCCGCTCCCGGCGACACCGACCACGCGGCGCGCATCGCCGCCCATCGGGCACGCCGCCCGGCGAACTGGACGACGGTGGAATGCACCGCTGTGTCGGACCTCGCCCAACACCTGCGACAGATCGTCGGCGTAGCGCTGGTCGACTCGCTCGGAACCTGGATCACGCTGCACC
Organism: Acidimicrobiia bacterium; assembly: GCA_021296415.1. Classification (GTDB taxonomy): domain Bacteria; phylum Actinomycetota; class Acidimicrobiia; order Acidimicrobiales; family CATQHL01; genus VXNF01. The sequence continues at coordinate 5,541 of JAGWAL010000041.1, forward strand.
AGGAGTTCGAAGTCGTCGCCGAGACCGGAGACCTGCTTGCGGCCCTGCAGGACCGTGATGCCCCGTCAGTTCTCGTTTCGGACGAGGTCGGCCTGGCCGTCCATCCCCCGAGCGAGGCCGGGCGGCGCTACGCCGACGCCGTCGGCGCCCTCAACCAGCGGATCGCCGCGGCGGCGGACCGGGTGCTGCTGGTCGTGGCGGGCCGAGCCCTCGAGTTGCCGCGGCCATGAAGGCGAGCCGGAGCCATCCGGCGGGCAGTGTCCCGACCGCCACGGTGCCGCGGCAGGCGGAGCACCGAGGCCGCCGACTGTGCTGAGCGCCCTGTCGTTCCTGACAATCCTCGGGCCACCCAGGGCGCCGAGCCGCCACACGTTCCGGTGGTTCGCGATCGTGGGCGCCGGGCTGGGGGCAGCCGTCGGCGGCGTCCACCTCGGCGCCCACCTGCTGTGGCCGCCGCTGGTGGCCGCGGCGGTGGTTCTGGCGGCCGACCTGCTGTTCACGGGGGCGTTGCATCTCGACGGCCTGGCGGACAGCGCCGACGGGCTGGGAGCGCAGACCGATCGGGCGCGGCGCCTGGAGTTGATGGCCGAGCCCGGAATCGGCGCTTTCGCCCTGGCAGCGGGCGGGGCCATCCTGGTGGGCCGCTGGGCCCTGTTCGCCGACGGCGACATCGACTTCCTGGCGTTCCTGTGCGTGTGGTCGGCGAGCCGGGTCCTCGCCGCGACGGTGCCGGCCTTCGTCGACTACGCCCGGCCCGGCGGTCTGGCCGAGGCGTTCCGTGCCGGGTCCAGCCGCTGGCTGCTGGCATGGCTGGCGCCCGTGGCGGCCGGGCTCTTCTTCATCGCCGGACCGGCGGGCCCGATCGCCGTCGGCGCCGCCGGCGTGATCTGCGTCGGGATCGTTGCCGCCGCCCGCCGGCGCCTCGACGGGTTCACCGGCGACATCCTCGGTGCCGTGATCATCCTGAGCGAGACGGCGGCGCTGCTGACCCTCGCCGCCGCGCCGTGAGTTCTCCGCATCTCCGGGCCGACGCCCGAGCAACCCGTTGGCACGAGCGCTCCAACGCTCGGTCGAGCCCGTCGAAGGCCGGCCACCGCATCGTCGACCGGGCGAGCCGGCAACGCGACCTCTCCGCCGGCCGCCTCCGGATGCACCCGGCTACAGGCCGATCGCGGCGATGATCCCGGTCGCCGAGCGGTGCGGGGCCGTCGCCGCCGGTCTCTTGCTGGACCGCCTCGCTGGGGAGCCGCCGGCCCGCAGCCACCCCGTCGCCTGGTTCGGCCGTGTCATGGAGTCCCTCGAGGAGCGGCTCTGGGCCGACAGCCGGATGCGAGGCATCGTCTACGCCGTGCTGGGAGTGGGGCTCGGGGCCCTGGCGGGAAGGCTGATGCGCTCGGTGGCGACGACGGTGGCGCTCACCGTTGCCGGGCGGGAACTCCGCCGTGTTGCGCAGCGGGTCGGGCAACTCGCCGCGGCCGGTGAACTCGCGACAGCTCGGGCCGAACTGCCCGCGCTCGTCGGGCGCGATCCCAGCGACCTGGACGCCTCAGCGGTGGCGTCCGCCGTGATCGAATCAGTGGCCGAGAACAGCGTCGACGCCGTGATCGCCCCCGCCTTCTGGGCGGTGGTGGCCGGCGCGCCCGGCGCCGTCGCCTACCGGGCGGTCAACACGATGGACGCCATGGTCGGCCACCGCAACGCGCGCTACGGGAGGTTCGGCTGGGCGGCCGCCCGACTCGACGACCTCGCCAACTACGTGCCTGCCCGGATCTTCGCGGCCCTCGTCGTCGCCGTCGCCCCGGAGCGGGCGGGATCGGTTCTCAGCGCGGTACGGCGACACGCGCCGGCGCACCCGTCGCCGAACGCCGGTGTGGCCGAGGCTGCCCTGGCAGCCGCCCTCGGCCGCCAACTCGGCGGTCCGCTCCGCTACGGCCCGAACCTCGAGAACCGGCCCCTGCTGGGGACCGGGCCACGCCCCACCCCGCTCGACGTGGCCGCAGCCGTCAAGATCGCCGATCGGGTCGAGCGAGCCCTTCTTGCCGTGCTGGGTGTCGCCTGGCTGCTGGGTGCCCGCCGGGGGCCGCGGTGAGCGCCCGGCCGCCGCGGTTCGGGCCAGCCGATCAGCCGGCCCATGCCACTGTCGAGCCCGCGTCCCTCGTCCCGGCCAAGCCCCGAACGCGACCGACCCATCGGATCGCCCCTGCGCCGGTGAGTCGGGCGAGACTTTCGCCGTGAGCGGCGCCCCGTTCCCACCTGCGCCACCGCTGGATACCTCCGCCATGGATGCGGCACGGCAGCGCTGGGCCACCCGGGCCGAACCTCCGGGGGCGCTCGGCAGGCTGGAGGAGCTGGCAGTACATCTGGCCGGGGTAACGGGGCGCTGTCCCCCACCTGTACCCGACGCGCCGGCCGTGGCGGTCTTCGCGGGCGACCACGGCGCCGTCGACGACGGTGCCAGCGCGTGGCCACAGGTGGTGACCGCAGCCATGGTCGAGACCATGAGCGCCGGCGGCGCCGCGATCTGCGTCCTGGCCCGCGGCATCGGCGCCTCGGTCACGGTGGTGGACGTGGGCGTGGCCTCGCCCCTGGGGCACCTGGCGAACGTGCGACACGAGCGGGTACGGCCCGGGACCGCCAGCATTGCCCGTGGCCCGGCCATGGCCGTCAGCGAAGCCGCCGCCGCCATCGACGCCGGTGCTCGCATCGCCGCCGAACTCCTCGATGACGGCGCTGACTGCCTCATCGGCGGGGACATGGGTATCGGCAATACGACAGCGGCAGCGGCGCTCATCGGCACCGTCTGCGGCCGCCCGGCGACCGATGTCACCGGACCGGGTGCCGGTGTCCCGGCGGGCGGCCCCGACCACAAGCAGCGACTCGTGGCAGCGGCCATGCGCCGGGTCGAGGGGTGCGCGGACCCCCTGGAGCTGCTCGCCGGAGCGGGCGGGCTGGAGATTGCCGCCCTCGCCGGCTTCTACCTCACCGCGGCGAGGCGCCGGACACCGTTCATCACCGACGGGGTCATCGCCTGCGCTGCCCTCTGCATCGCCGACCTGCTGAGCCCCGGCACCGCCGGCGGGGCAATCGCCGGCCACCTGTCGGCCGAACCGGCTTCCGGGTTGGCACTGGAGCACCTCGGCCTTCAGCCGCTACTCGACCTCGATCTCCGTCTCGGCGAGGGCACGGGTGCCTGCCTGGCCTTCCCGCTGCTCAGGGCCGCCGCCGCAACACTGGCCGGCATGGCGGCGTTGCCGGCTCACCCGCCAACGCCGGGGGTCGACTGAGACCGAGCGGGGCTCCGGTGGCCAAGGCGGCCAAAGCCGCCGAAGGCACGGACTCCGGCCCCCGCCCGAATGACGACCAGAAGTGCGGGGCCCCGCTCGGTTGTGGCGATCAGCTACCCGGCGCCCTCATGGACACCAGCCCGGAACCCCGGCGCCTCAGACCGCGGTGACCGAGTCGGTCACGTTCGCGGGCCGGGGCCTCTCGCTGGGTCGGCGCGGCACCAGGAACGCCACGACCGCCGCGCCGACGACGGCGCCACCGGTCGACAGGGCCAGATCCACCACGGTGTCCTCATACGTCAGGAACAGGCGGGTGGTTCCGGTCTTGGCGACCACGTACTCCAGGAGTTCCCAGAGCACGATGAGGAACGAGCCGAACCCACCGCCGGCGGCCACGAGGCCCAGCCGGGTGGTGGGCCGGCTGCCGCGCAGGATCATGATGAAGGCCGCGGCCAGGAGCAGCCAGTTGGCGAGGTGCAGGATGTCGTCGAACAGCTCCACGCTCTCGTAGAGGCCCAGCATGTTGCCGCCGATGTCCAGGAAGAACGGCGCCATAGTACGCGATGCGGCGCCGCGACCAGCGACTCAGCAATGGCGCCACGGCGATGCACAGCGGGAACGTCAGCGTCCGCACCAGCCAGCCCTTGCCGTCCAGCCGCTCCAGATCGGCGATCAGCCCGCCGACCAGCATCGCCACCAACCCCCACCGCACCACGTGCAGCGCGAAGCGCCAGAGTCGATCCACCATCACCCGTCCTGTCTCCTGCTGTCTCCTACTCCCTGTCCACCCGATCGCGTGACCGGTCAGCCGCCCTGCTGCGAGTCGCCCGCGGGTCGTGACTCGCCGGGAGGCACCCGGTCAGCCCCGGCCGACGAATGGCATGGCGTTGGCCATCACCGTCATCTGCAGGACGTTGGCATCGGGCGGCAACTCGGCCATGTAGCGGACCGCGCGGGCCACGTCGACGACGTCCATCAGGGGCTCGGGACGCACCGAACCGTCGGCCTGCGGGACCCCGGCCTCCATCCGGGCGGCCATCGGCGTGCGGGCATTGCCGATGTCGATCTGCCCGACACAAATGCCGTGGGTGCGCCCCTCCAGCGACAGCGCCTTGGTGAGGCCGGTGATGGCGTGCTTGGTGGCCGTGTAGGGCGACGAGAACGGCCGGGGGGCGTGCGCCGAGATCGAGCCGTTGTTGATGATGCGCCCGCCCGGTGGGTCCTGGCGCTTCATCTGGGCGAAGGCCGCCCGGGCGCAGAGCCAACTCCCGGTGAGGTTGGCGCCCACGACCCGCAGCCAGTCCTCCACCGGCAACTCGTCCACCGGTACCGGCCTGGAGCCGGCACCGGCGTTGTTGAACAGCAGATCCACCCGGCCGAACCGGTCCACGATCGCCGCGAAGAGGCGCTCCACGTCCTCGGGCAGCGACACGTCGGCGGTCACCGCCAGCGCCTCGCCCTCGCACCGCGCCACCACGTCGGCGAGCAATGCCGGCCGGCGCCCGCACACCGCCACCGACCAGCCAGCGGCACTCAACTCCAGGGCGCTCGACTCGCCTATCCCGGTGCCGCCACCGGTCACCACAGCCACCCGCCGAGCCGCCATTGACCTCTCCTCTGTCATCGCCTTCATCCCTACCATACGATTGGCGGCAGCCATGCTGGAGCGGGCGCTGAGGCACTACTGGCACCCTGTGGCGGTCTCGACCGACGTCACGACCGAGCCGCAGCAGGCGCGGCTGCTGGGCGAACCCATCGTGCTGTACCGCGACGCCGAGGGCCCGGTGGCGCTACGCGACAAGTGCGTGCACCGGGGCGCGGCCCTGTCGCGCGGCTGCATCCGCGACGGGCAGCTGATGTGCCCCTACCACGGCTGGCAGTACGACCGCACCGGCAGAGTGTCGTTCATCCCCGCTCTGGGGCCCGACGGCGCCATCCCCAGCCAGGCCAGGGTGCAGCGCCACCGCGTGCGCGAGCAGTACGGCGCGGTGTGGGTGGCGCTCGACGAGCCTGTGGCCGACCTCCCGCCCTGGCCCGACGACGACTGGAACGACCCCGACCGACGCGTCTTCATGGTTGGCACGTGGCGCTGGCAAGCCTCGGCGGGCCGGATGATGGAGAACGCCGCCGACTTCGCCCACTTCAACTTCGTGCACGCCGGGTTCACCGAACTCGCCGACGGGCCGTTCATCAAGCCCTTCGAGATCGAGTTCACCGACGACGGCATGACCTACGCCTACGACGACACCGTGCTGGTGCGCGAGTACACCCTGCACCTTCCCTTCGCGCTGCACGACCGCAAGTCGGTGGTGGCGGCAACCGGTGGGATCACCTGGTCGGAGCAGGGCGACTCCAGGGCCGGGGACATCACCACCATCTCGTCGGTCGCCTCACCCACCGACCGGACCGAGACGTTGATCTTCGTGTACCTGTCCCGCAACCACTCCCTCGACCTCCCCGACGAGGACTTCGCGGTCGGCTTCGACGAGATCATGGACCAGGACCGCATGGTCGTCGAGGACCAGGACCCGCTGGAGCTTCCCCTGGACCCGCGCCAGGAGCTGCACCTCAAGCTGGCCGACGGTGCCTCGCTCGTCTACCGGAGGCTGATGCGGGAACTGGCCGCCTCCGTCCCCGCATCGCTATCGTCACCCCCGAACACCTAGCCGGAGGGAACACCATGCTTGACCAGGCACTGAGGCACTACTGGCATCCGGTCGCCGTCTCGAGCGACGTCACGACCGAGCCGCAACAGGTACGCCTGCTGGGCGAGCCAATCGTGCTGTACCGCGACGACGAGGGCCTGGTGGCGCTGCGCGACAAGTGCGTGCATCGGGGTGCGGCCATGTCGCGCGGCTGCATCCGCGACGGGCAGTTGATGTGCCCCTACCACGGCTGGGAGTACGACCGCACCGGCGCGGTGTCGTTCATCCCCGCGCTGGGGCACGACGGCAT
>JAGWAL010000042.1:0-17232 GCA_021296415.1 Acidimicrobiia bacterium
CGACGTCACGACCGTCACGTTCATCGCCTCGCCCACCGATACGGCCGAGACGTTCATCCTGGGGTACCTGTCCCGCAATCATTCCCTCGATGTCCCCGACGAGTACTTCGTGGACGGCTTTGCGGTGGTCATGGAGCAGGACCGCGTCGTGGTCGAGTCCCAGGACCCGCCCGAGCTGCCCCTCGACCTGCGCGAGGAGTTGCACCTCAAGGTGGCCGACGGCGCCTCGATGGTCTACCGCAGGCTGCTGCGAGAACTCGCCGAGGGCGCGGCCGATTCTCCGATGGAGACGAAGGCCGCCTCAATGGTGGCCGCCGGCTGACCCCGGAGCAGCTCGCCCGCACCCGGCGCGGCGGCGGTACCCGGCGGGACGCCCGCCGCCCGCCCGCAACCGGCGGCCCCCGTGATCAGGCCCTGCCGGCGGCTTCGAAGCTGTAGCCCTCGTCGCTGGTGCGGGGTGGGGTCTTGCGGGCCAGGGCGGCCTCGATGGCCGGGGCGAGACGCTCGCACTTCCGCTCCCAACGCCCGGGGTGGCGCTCGGCGAACTCGCCGATCACCTCGGCGCCCATGAGTTCCAGGGACTCGCAGACGTGCTCGTGGGGGACGCGCCCCATCTGCGCCATGAAGATCACCTGGTCGATGCCGGCCTCCTCGTAGCGGCGCAGCAGCGAGCGGACCTGGTCGGGCGTGCCGATGGCGCCGCGCAGTCCCAGCACGCCCAGGTCGCCGTAGGAGGCGCCAAGCGGCCCGCCCGTCTGCCCGGCGTCCTCCCGGCGGAACCCGGCGCGCTCGCGATTGGCCAGGAACTCCTGCCAGACGTCGGTGCGCCCGGGGCGGTGGTCACCGAAGGCGTAGTAGTGCAACAGCGCGTAGCCGAAGAAGTGGGCGGAGTCGAGGCCCCGGTCGACGGCGGTCTGCTCGTCCGGATGGCACATCAGCGGCAGCACGATGGCGATGCGCGGGTTCACGGCGAAGCCGGCCGGCACGCAGTCCTCGGTGGCCAGGATGGACTCGTACTCGGCCACCCAGTCGGCCGCCCGCTCCGGCTCGATGAACTGGAACGACAGGGCGCCGATCCCGCACTGCGCCGCCAGCAGGATCGTCTCCCTGCGGCTGCAGGCCACCCACAGCGGCGGATGGGGCTTCTGCAGCGGCTTGGGCACGACGTTGCGCGGCGGCATCTGCAGCCACTTGCCGTCCCAGCCGGCGAACGGCGTCTCGACCATCATGCGGGACAGGGCCTCGATGTGGTCGGTCCACTGGTCCCGCTTCGTGTCCCAGTCGACGCCGAAGCCGCCGAGTTCGGCCCGCGAGGACGCCTCGCCGGTGCCGAGATCCACCCGGCCGTCGGACAGGAGATCCAGGGTCGCCGCCCGCTCGGCCACCCGGGCCGTGTGGTTGAACTCCAGCGGCAACTGGACGATGCCGTGGCCCAGCCGGATGCGCGTCGTGACGGCGGCGACAGCTCCCAGGAACACCTCGGGCGCGGCGGAGTGGCTGTACTCCTCCAGGAAGTGGTGCTCCACCTCCCACACGTAGTCGAAGCCGAGCCGGTCGGCCAGCGCCACCTGCTCGAGGCACTCCTTGTAGAGCCGGTGCTCGTCCTCCGGTTGCCACGGGCGCGGCAACTGCATCTCGTAGAACAGGCCGAACTGCATGCTTCCTCCGAACCGGTTCGCGTGCGAGACGCCGCGCCGTCGATGGCATCTGTGGTGCCATTGTAAGAACGTCCGCCGTACCACCGCCGTCGGCGAACCCGGCGCCCCGTGGTGCGGCCCGCCACGCTGCGCCGCCGCGAGCGCCGGTACCATCGAGGCGATGAGCGGTCCCAGCAGCCTGGCCGGGGCGCTCGACGCTCTGAAAGACGCCGAGCGCGTTCACCACGACCGGCTGGCAGCCACCACCGCGCTCCTGGCGGACATCTCGTTCGCCGACATCCTCCTGCTGCTACCGGCCGCCGGGTCGCAGGACGGGCACGGCGGCGGCACCGACTTCGTCGTGACCGCACACAGCCGTCCCATCACCAGCCAGACCGTGCACCCCGACGACCTCCTGGGCCGCCGCGTCACCGCCGCGGAGCGGCCGCTGGCGGCGCTGGCGCTGCGGACCGGCGTCAGCAGCAACGGCGGCGCCTACCTCGCCGATCAGCACCGCTGGGTGCAGTCGCTGGCGGTGCCCGTGAACTTCCGCAACCGCACCATCGGCCTGCTGCTGCGCGAGTTCCCCGCGGTGAGCGACCGTGTCTGGGGACGCCTGGAGAACACCTACTTCGGCCTCTTCCGGCGCCTGGCCGGGATGATCGCCGACGGGGCGTACCCCTACGCCGCCACGCCCGGGGATCACGACCATCCACCCCGGGTCGGCGACGGGCTCATCCTGCTGGACGCCTGGCAGAGGGTGGAGTACCTGACGCCCAACGCCCACTCGGCCCTGCGGCGCCTGGGCATCAACGGCGACCCGACCGGTCGGCGCCTCGCCCACGTGGGGATCGAACCGCGGGCGCTCCAACTGACGGTGTCGGCGGCACTGCCGCACACCGAGGAGATCGAGCGCAACGGCCACAACGTCGTGGTGCGCTGCCTGCCGCTGGTCCAGGAGGACACCATCGGTGGCGTCCTGGTGCTGGTGCGCGACATCACCGAACTGCGCCGAGCGGACCGCCTGCTGATCACCAAGAACGCGGCACTCGCCGAAGTTCACCACCGGGTGAAGAACAACCTGCAGACGGTGTCGTCACTGCTGAGCCTGCAGAGCCGCTGGCTCGACGGGCCCGAGGCAAAGGAGGCGCTGGCCGAGTCGTCCCGCCGCATCCGCCTGATCGCCGCCGTGCACGAGATCCTCAGCGGGCCCGACGGCGACAGCACGTCCTTCGAGAGCGTCGTGGCGTCGCTGTCCTCGCTGCTGCGGGAGTCGCTGGCCCCACCGAATGCGCCGATCTCCATCAAGGTGGAAGGCGCCGTCGGCCCGCTGCCGAGCGAGGTGATGACCACCATGGCGATCGTGCTGAACGAGTTGGTGCAGAACGCCGTCGACCACGGGTTCGGCGGTGGCGAGGCCACGACCGGGCACAACGAGATCGTGGTCCGGATCAGCCGGGCGGGCTCCGAACTGCGGGTGTCGGTCACCGACAACGGCGTCGGCATGCCGGACGGTCCATTGCAGGAGGGCCTGGGACTCACACTGGTCCGCACGCTCGTGGAGCACGACCTCGGCGGCAGGCTCGTCCACCGATCGGCACCGGGCGGTACCACCGTCGAACTCGCCACCCCGACCGTGGCGCCGAACCCGTAGGGCGGGACTCACGGGGCCTCCGCCAGTGCGGCCACGGCCTCGGCCGGGCGGCCGGCGATGATGCCGTCCACGCCGCGGCGGAGCAGTTCGGCGTAGAACTCGCGGGTCTCCAGCACGTCGGTGCCGCTCAGCCACACCCAGACCTGCCGGTCCTCGTCGTGCACCCTGGTGACGAGCTCGGGCTCGACGACCTCAATGCCGCTGTAGGTGAACGGCACCTGCAGCACCCGGTAGCGGGGGTGCAGCGCCTCGCCTGCCAGCCACCACGCCACCAGCTCGTCGGTGGCCGGCGTCGTGGCGACATCGGGAGCCAGTTCCTGGAAGGCGACGAGTACCTCGTCGTTGAAGCACGCCACGATCACCGAGTCCTCCCGACCCAGGTCGGCGATCTCGGCGGCGAGCACCGCAGCGGCGGCGATCCCCGAGGCGGGATCCGCCTCGCCGCCCGAGCCGCGCTGGAGCTTGATCTCCACGTCGAGCACGTGGTGCGGGAAGCGCTCGGCGACCTCCCGGAACGTCGCAACCCTGAAGTCCTCGGCGGCGAATCCCGGCGGGGGCTCGACGGCGCCGCCACGCACCCCGCGGAAGACGTATTCGGCGGCTGGACGGGTCTGGTCGCCCCAGAGGCCCGGCACGAACCAGTGGGCGTTGTCGAGCGCCTGGATCTCCGCCAGGGTCAGCTCGGCCACCGCGCCGGTGGTCTCGGTGGTGCGATCCACCGTGTCGTCGTGCTGGACGATCAGCACGCCGTCGCCGGTGAGCTGCACGTCGAGTTCGAGGACGTCCGCCCCGGCGGCGACCGACTGCGAGTAGGCGTAGGTGGTGGAGTGCGGATGATCCTGGTCGCCGCCGGCGTGGGCAATCACCAGCGGCCGGTCCAGCGCCAGGAGCCCGTCCAGCGTGGACGCCTCGGGCCGCGGCAGCGTGGTGGTCGCTGTGGTCGGTGACTCAGCGACTGCCGAAGTCGTCGTGTTGGAGGAGGTCGCATCGCTCGCTTCGGTGGCGGCGGCCACCGTCGACGTGGTCACGGCCGGCTCCGCGGACCCGCCGCTCGGCTCGGCCGATGTGGGCGCCTCGGGCGCAGCAGTCCCGGCGGGTGTTGTCCCTGACGCCGGCGCGGGCGCCGTCCCGGCGTCCGCCGAAGGGGGTGGGAGCACACCCGCGGCCGTCGTGGTCGTCGTCGCGGTCGCTGGAGTGGGGGCCGTGCTGGTGGTCGGGATTGCGCCGGCGGAGGGCGCAGCCGGCGCGGCTTCCGCTGGTGTCGCGCGCAAGGCCCCCGACGTCACCGGCGTGCCGCCTCCGGGCGTCCCGCCGCCACAGCCGCTGACCGCCAAGGCGAGTGCCGTTGTGGCCGCGAGCCCCCCGCGCAGAGCCCAGCGGCAACGCCGCGACCGCGTCCGCCCGCGGGAGCCCGGCGTCGGATCCGGCCGATCCGGTTGGCGACCGAACGCCAGCGTGGGCACGAATCCCAAGCTAGAGCAAGCCAGCGGCTCCGGTCGCGCGGGAGTGAGTTCGGCCCCCGCCGGAACGATGACGGGATGCGACCGGAACGACGACCGCGACCGTCGGGACGGCAGTCGCTTCACGTCGGACCGGGACTCGCTGCGGGAAGCGCCGTTGGTGGTCAGCCGCCGACGGCCACCGCCAGGAGCGAGACGTCGGTGAAGCGGGTGACGGTGGCGGGCACCACGCCGAAGACCAGGGTGGCGGCCACGGTCAGCCCCAGTGCCGAGCGCAGCGAGAACGGCACGGCGATGCGCCCCGCCTGGCCCAGCTCCTCGGCGGGCTTCTCGAACCACATGCGGGCGGCGATCTTGCCGTAGTAGCCGACCGCGATGACGGCGTTGACGGCGCCGAAGCCGGCCAGGACGTAGGCCGCGGGGGTGTCGGCCGACACGAGCGCCTGGAAGACGGCGAACTTGGCGTACCAGCCGCCCGCCGGCGGCACGCCCGCCAGCGAGGCCAGGAAAACGGTCATCACCACCGCCAGCCCCGGCGAGACCTTGAAGAGACCGTTGTAGGAGGCCACGTCGCCGGTGCCGGTGCGGCGCGCCACGGTCATGATCACGGCGAAGACGCCCAGGTTCATGGCGGCGTAGATGACCAGGTAGGTGAGCACCGCGGAGACCGCCTGGTCGGCGGAGATGGTGCTCACGCCGGCGATGGCGAGCGGGGCCAGGATGAACCCGGCCTGGGCGATGCCGGAATAGGCCATGAGGCGCACGATGTTCTTCTGCCGCAGTGCCATGAGGTTGCCGGCCGTCATGGAGGCGGCCGCCAGGAACCACAGCGCCGGGCCGTAGACGTCGTCGCGCTCCCAGAACCCCACGAACACCAGCGACGCCAGCGCCACGAACCCCGCCGTCTTGGAGGCCACCGACAGGAAGGCCGTGATCGGCGTGGGCGCGCCCTCGTAAGTGTCGGGCGCCCAGGTATGGAACGGGAACGCCGACACCTTGAAGGCGAACCCCACGATCACGAAGACCACGCCAACCGTGATGGCGCCGGTCGGGACGGCGTCGGCCCCGCGGTCCAGCGGTGCGGCGGCGGCGATGTCGGCCAGCACCGTCGACCCCGTGGCGCCGAACAGCAGCGACATGCCGTAGAGCATGATGGCCGAGGCGAACACGCCCATGAGGAAGTACTTCAAACCGGCCTCGGTGCTGCGCAGGTCGCGCTTGCGCCAGGCGGCCAGCAGGTAGGCGGGAATCGACAGCAACTCCAGCGCCACGAAGATGCTGATGAGGTCGCGCGCCGACGCCATCACGATCATGCCCAGAAGCGACGCGAGGACGAGTCCGTAGTACTCGTTCTCCCAGTAGTCGCCCTCGGCGACGTAGTTCATGGACAGCAGCACCACCACATAGCCCGAGATCACGAACAGCGCCTTCAGCACCAGGGAATAGCCGTCCACCACGTAGGCGCCGTCGAACATCACCCGGGGCTCGGAGTGCACACCGGCGATGGCCAGGGTGAGGATCGGTACCAGGACGCCCAGCAGTCCGAGGCCCGCCAGCGCCGAGGTGACGGCCCGGCCCCGCTCGGCGAGGGCGATGTCCAGGCAGGTCAGCAGCGCCCCGACGCCCAGCAGCGTCAACTCGGGCGCGAGCGCGTGCCAGTCCAGGTGCGGGCGGACGAACCCGATGACCCCCAGGGGTCCGGCGAGTGCGCCGAGGGTCATCCGCCGCCCGTCGCCTGCTCGCTGACGCGGCGCAGCCGCTCGAAGCAGTCCTCACCGCGACTGACCTCCAGGCAGTCGCCGGGGGCGCCGTTCACGGCCTCCACCTGCAGGGACTCCCGCACCGCCGGGTCGGTGGCCTCGTGCAGCAGCCGCGGGAAGAACCCCAGGACCACGATCAGCACCAGCAGCGGCGCCCACGCCAGGTACTCCCGCGGCGAGGCGTCGGTCACGTCGGGCGAGTCGGCGAACTCCTCGCGCGCCGTGCCGAAGGCGGTCTTCTGCAGCATCCACAGCAGGTAGCCGGCGGCCAGCACCGTGCCGACCGCGGCGATCACCATGTACGAGCGGAACACGGCCTCGTTGAGGATCTCGGCGGGGTTGTACGACGCCAGGATGGCCGGGAACTCGCCCCAGAACCCCGCCAGACCCGGCAGGCCCAGCGAGGCCATGACGCAGAAGCCCAGGATCCAGCCCATGCGGGGCGCCTGCTGCAGGAGCCCGCCCAGGCGGGACATCTCCATGGTGTGGTAGCGGTCCTTCACCGAGCCGGCCAGGAAGAACAGCATCCCGGTGATGAGGCCGTGCGCCACCATGCCGAACACCGCCGCGTTGATCCCGAACGGGGTGAGGGTGGCGATGCCCAGCATCACGAACCCCATGTGCGCCACCGAGCTGAAGGCGATGAGGCGTTTCATGTCGCGCTGCGCCAGACACCCCAGCGCGCCGTAGATGATGCCGATCACCGCCAGCAGGCCGATGACGGGCGCCCAGGCCGCCGCCGCCTCGGGCAGCATCGGCACGGCCACCCGCACGAAGCCGTAGGTGCCGAGCTTCAAGAGAACCGCCGCCAGGATCACCGAGCCCACCGTGGGGGCCTCGGTGTGGGCGTCCGGCAGCCAGGTGTGGAACGGGAACATCGGCACCTTGATGCCGAAGCCCAGGAACATGCCGGCGAAGATCCACAACTGGCTGGTGCGGGCGATGCCCGCCGTGGCCCCGCCCGAGAGCGCCCGCATGTCGAAGGTGCGGGCCACCTCCAGGCCGGCGAGCGTGCCGTCGGCCAGGAAGAACATGGCCAGGAAGCTGACCAGCATCAGCGCCGAGCCGAACAGCGTGTACAGGAAGAACTTGATGGCGGCGTAGCGCCGGTTCTCGCCCCCCCAGACGCCGATCATGAAGTACATCGGCAGCAGCACAATCTCGAAGAAGACGAAGAAGAGGATGAGGTCCTGAGCGGTGAACGTGCCGATCATGCCCGTCTCCAGCACCAGCAGGAGCGCCAGGAAGGCCTTCGGGTTGCGCGGCTCGGGGAAGTGCCCGAACGAGTAGACGATGCACAGCGGCACGATGAGCGCCGTCAGCAGCAGCAACGGCAGCGAGATGCCGTCGATCCCCATGATGTAGCGGCTGTTGATGACGTCGATCCAGGGGCGGTCCACGACGTACTGCAACTCACCGGCACGGGAGACGCTGAAGCGGGCCAGCAGGAGGATGGCGAAGAGCGCCGCCACCAGCGAGCTGCCCAGCGCCGCCGCCTTCAGCCACAGCTCACGGCTGCTGGGCACCGCCATGACCAGCACCGCGCCCACGAGCGGGACGAAGGTGACCAGCGTCAGCCCCCATCCGTTCAGAAATGCGTCCATCTAACCCCTCCTGAGGTGGTCACAGCACCAGGATCAGCGCAGCGGCCAGGACGACCGACGCCACGAACATGACGCCCGCGTACTGCTGCACCTTCCCCGTCTGCATCCGTCGAAGCTCCTCACCGGCGCCATGGCTGGCCGTGCCGGTGGTGTTCACCACGCCGTCGATGACCTTCTGGTCGATCCGGTCGTAGACGACGTGCCCGGCCGCCACCGCCTTGCGGCCGGCCTGGTTGACCACCTCGTCGATGCCGTGCTGGTTGAACCAGTAGGCGCCCCGGGCGATGGGACCGGCCGTGCCCTTGGCCACGATGCCGGTGTAGAGGTGGTCGAGGTAGTACTTCTGCACCAGCAGCGTGTGGCCCAGCCGAGCCGCCGTCCAACGGCTGGTTGGGCCGTCGGCCAGCTCGGTGGCCGCCCCGCCGGCCGCCGCCCGCCGGTCCACGCGCCGGTAGTAGGCCACGGCCACGCCGGCACCTGTCAGCGCCACGAGCGTCGAGAAGATGGCCAGGGTCCAGCTGGGCGTGGCATGGGCGATCGCCGGGAAGTAGAAGTGCTCGGCAGCGACCGGTTCGACGTAGTGACCGAACTGCTCGGTCCAGCTCTTGGGCACGATCTGGAAGCCCTTGGGCAGGTTCGTCCAGCCGGCGCCGATGGCGAAGACGGCACGGTGATGCGCCGTCCCGACTCGTGCGGGTGCCCGTGACCCCGGTAGGTGCCGAAGAACGTGAGGTAGATGCAGCGGGTCATGTAGGCGGCGGTGAGGGCGGCGGTCGCCATGCCCATGAACAGCATGGCGGTGTAGGCGCCGTTGCCCCCGGTGGCACCGAAGACGCCCCAGCCGCCGGTGCCGGCCAGGATCTCGTCCTTGGACCAGAAGCCGGCCAGCGGCGGCAGGCCGGCCAGAGCCACCGAGGCGATCATGAAGGTGCGGAACGTGTGGGGCATGTGTTTGCGCAGCCCGCCCATGTCCTTCTTCATGTCGAAGCTGTGCACCGAGTGGCTGACCGAGCCCGAGCCCAGGAACAGGCACGCCTTGAAGAAGGCGTGCGTGAAGAGGTGGAAGACCGCGGCGGTCCAGGCGCCGACCCCCAGCGCCATCACCATGTAGCCCAGCTGGCTGATGGTGGAGTAGGCCAGCACCCGCTTGATGTCGTTCTGCACGAACGCCAGCGAAGCGCCGACCAGCGTCGTGATCCCGCCGATCAGCGCCAGGGCGTTGATGGAGGACCCGGCGATGACCATGCCCTCGAAGAACACCCCGTACATGCGGGCGACCAGGTAGACGCCGGCCACGACCATGGTGGCTGCGTGGATGAGCGCCGACACCGGCGTGGGCCCGGCCATGGCGTCGGGCAGCCAGGTGTGCAGGAAGAACTGGCCGGACTTGCTGATGACCGCGGCCAGCAGGCACAGCGCGGAGATCAGCAGCAGGGTGTGACCGATCTCGCCGTCGATGGCGCGGGTGTTGATCTCCAGGATCGAGAAGGTGCCCCCGGCGGCGAAGAACAGCACGCTGACGCCCACCAGCAGGCCGATGTCACCGACCCGGTTGGTCAGGAAGGCCTTCAGGGCGGCGTCGGAGTTGGGCTTGTGCTCCCACCAGTGGCCGATCAGCACGAACGAGCAGACGCCCACCAGCTCCCAGCCCACGATCATCTGGATGGTGTTCTCGGCCAGGACGAAGAACAGCATGGCGGCGGTGAACAGCGACAGGAAGGCGAAGAAGTGCGTGTAGCGCACGTCGCCCGCCACGTAGTCGGTGGAGTAGACGTGCACCAGCAGCGAGATGGCGGTCACCACGAACAGCAGCGCCACCGCCAGGCCGTCCACCAGCGTGCCGATGGTGAAGTCCACACCGCCGGCCACCCACCACGTCCAGCGGTTCACGACCGGCTCGACCGCGGCGCCACCGGCACCGTTCACCGTGCTGATCCACTGGCCGACGGTGCAAAGCGCCAGCACCAGGGAGGCTCCCACGGCGATGATGCCCAGCTCCGAGCCGCCCCGCGGCATGCGCTTGCCGAAGAAGAGAATGGCGAAGAAGCTGGCCGCCGGGATGGCGGGGATGATCCAGACGTTGGAGAGGAACCAGCCGCTCACGTGCACGATCTCGGCGGACGCCTCCGCCGCCAGCACGTTGATGCCCTGCAGACCCACGGCCGGTCTAGCCCTTCATGAGGTCGGCCTCGCTGAGGTCGACGCTTTGGCGGTTGCGGTACAGCAGCAGCAGGATCGCCAGGCCCACGCCCACCTCGGCGGCGGCCACGGTGATGATGAACAGGGCGAACACCTCGCCGGAGATGCTGGAGACGTAGCTGCCGAACGCCAGCGTTGAGGATCAGCTCGATGGACATCAGCACGAGCACGCCGTTGCGGCGCGCCAGCACGCCGTAGACGCCGATGGCGAACAGCACGGCGCTGAGGATGAGGAACTGGTTCAGCAGCATGGCCTCAGCCCCTCCGGGCGAACAGCGCGCCGCCGGCAGCGGCAAGGACGAGGAGCCGATCCGGCAGCATGGCCTCAGTCCCTCCGGGCTATCACGATGGCGCCGATCAGCGCCGCCAGCAGCAGCACCGAGACGGCCTCGAACGGGATGATGTACGTGCTGAAGATCGAGTCGGCCACCTCGGCGGTGGTGGTGCGGGTGTCGGCGGGCAGCTCGGCGTCGCCGAACCCCGACACGACGGCGTAGATGGTGACCGTGGCCACGAGCGCAGCCGCCAGCAGCGCCGGCAGGCGGTTGGGGTGGTCGGTGCCCTCCTCGTTGCCGATGCGGGTGCGGGTAAGCATGATGCCGAACAGGAACAGCACCACCACGGCGCCGATGTACACGAGGATCTGGGTGATCCCCACGAACTCGGCGCCCATCAGCAGGAACAGGGCAGCCACACCGCCGAGCACCACCACCAGGAACAGCGCCGCGTGCACGACGTTGCGGGTGGTCACGAGGCGGATCGCCGCGAACACCATGATGGCGGCGATCACTCCGAAGGCGATGTTCTGGGCGACCAGGGCCCCGAGGACGGTCACCGACCGGCGCTCCGGGGGGGTCGGTGCTTGGACGGCTCGGGCACGGTGGGCTGCTTGACCGCGGCGCCCGGCTCGTACTTCTCGAACTCCGGGACGGTCTCCATCCAGTCGGCCAGCCGGTCGGCGTCGTGCAGCAGGTCGGCGATGCGGGGCTCGGAGTACTCGAACTCGGGGCTCCAGAACAGGGCATCGAAGGGGCACACATCCACGCAGATGCCGCAGTACATGCACAGGGCGTAGTCGATGTCGAAGCGGTCGATCTTGGAGCGCCCCCGGGACGCCGCGGCGGGGCCAGATCCTTGTGACCCTCAATGTAGATGCACCAGTCGGGGCACTCCCGGGCGCACAGCATGCACACGGTGCAGTTGTCGTGGTGCAGGCCGATCACGCCGCGCGCCCGCGGCACCGGCGCCTCCTTGACGTGCGGGTACTGCACGGTGTGCGCGCCCCGCGAGGGCGCCGGCACGGGCTTGCGCAGACCGTCGGGGAAGAGCGTCCGCAGCATCGTGCGGCCCGTCACCCCCATCCCCTTGAGCATCCCTATGCCTCGCATGACCTGCCTCCCGATCCCTCGATGACCCTCGGCCCCTTCACCGGCTCAGACCGCGACCTTCAGCACGCCCGTCACCACGATGTTCAGCAGCGCCGCCGGGATGAGCACCTTCCAGGCCAGCTTCTGGAGTTGGTCCTCGCGCAGCCGGGGGAACGTGAAGCGGAACCAGAAGATGAGCGCCGAGACCGCCATGATCTTGATGAACATGACGAACGGCCCGATGAGGTTGAACCAGCCCGAGGCCGGGTCCAGCCCCGGCACGTACCAGCCGCCCAGGAACAGCACCGAGGCGATGCCGGCGAAGGCGAACGCCGTGCCGAACTCGGCCATGAAGAAGAACAGGAATCGGAAGCCGGTGTACTCCACCTGGTAGCCGCCGACGATCTCGGACTCGGCGACCGGCATGTCGAACGGCGGCTGGGTCAACTCGGCCTGCACCGCCACGAGGAAGATGGCGAACCCCACGAACTGCGTGAGGATGTACGGGTTGCCGATGGCCCCCCAGCCGAAGATCTCGCCGGTGGCCTGGGCGAGCACGATCTTGTTGAGGTCCAGCGTGCCGGCCTGGATGACCACGCCGATGGCGGCCAGCACCAGCGGCAGCTCGTAGGCGATGAGCTGACCGGCGGCGCGCATGCCGCCCATGAGGGCGTACTTGTTGGCCGAGCCCCAGCCGGCCATGAGGACGCCGATCACCGAGAGCGACGCCACCGCCAGGGCGAAGAAGAGACCCGCGTCGAGCCCGCTCACGACGGCATCGGGGCCGACCGGCAGCACCACGAAGAGCAGGAACGTGGAAACCAGCACCACCACCGGGGCGAGGGCGAACACGTAGCGGTCGGCCCGGCGCGGGAAGATGTCCTCCTTCTGCAGGAACTTCACGCCGTCGGCCAGCAACTGCAGCGTGCCGTAGGGGCCGGCCTCCATGGGCCCCAGCCGGCTCTGCATGAAGCTCATCATCTTCATCAGGAACACGTAGCCCAGGATGAGCGCGGCGGTGGGGACGACCAGCGCCACCACGCCGAGCTTGATGAGGGTCTGCAGCCAGTAGGCCGGCTCGAAGGCCAGGATCTCGATCACCGGTCGATGTCCCCGAGGATGAAGTAGAGGCTGGCGAGGATGGTGATGACGTCGGGCACGAAGACGCCCCGCATCACCCAGGGAACCACCGAGATGTTGTTGAACGAGGCGGAGCGGATCTTCACCCGGAACGGTCCCAGGTCGCCCTTGCTGACCACGTAGTAGCCCATGACGCCCAGGGGGTTCTCGGTTGCCACGTAGGCCTCCCCGGCGGGCACCTTGATGATGACCGGCACCTTGGCCATGACCGGCCCGGCCGGCAGGCCGTCGAGCAGCTGCTCGACGATGTGGGTGGCCTCGCGGGTCTCCTGCAGGCGCACCCAGTAGCGGGCGAACGAGTCGCCGTCGGGGTGCGTCCAGACCTTCCAGTCGACCTCGTCGTAGACGAGCCCGCAGGGGTTGTCCCGGCGCATGTCCCAGTCGATGCCCGAGGCGCGCGCGTTGGCTCCCGACAATCCGAAACTCAGGGCGATCTCGGGTGGGATGACGCCGACGCCCCGGGTGCGGGCCTCGAAGATCTCGTTGCCCATGAGCAGGTCCTCGAGCTCGTCGCAGAAGTTGCGCATCTTCACCATGACGCCGCGGGTCTCTTCGATCCAGCCCGCCGGCAGGTCGTCCTTGAGCCCGCCGATGCGGTCGAAGTTGGGGTGGAAGCGCCCGCCGGTGACGGCCTCGATCTGGTTGAGGACGAACTCCCGGTCCCGGAAGGCGAAGAACACCGGCGTGAGGGCGCCGAGCTGCACGCCCATGTCACCCAGGAAGAGGGAGATGTTCGCCAGGCGCGACAGCTCGAAGAGGATCGTGCGGATCCAGGCGGCCCGTGGCGGCGCCTCCACCTCCATGAGTTGCTCGGCGGCCAGGATGAACGGCACCTCGTTGGCGAAGCTGCCCAGCCAGTCGATGCGGTTTATCAAGGTCGTGACCTGGGGGTACGTGCGCACCTCGGCAAGCTTTTCGTAGCCCCGGTGCATGTAGCCCATGACCGGCTCGGCGGCCACCACCTGCTCGCCGTCGAGGCGGGCGATGATGCGCAGCGTGCCGTGGGTGGCGGGGTGCTGCGGGCCGATGTTGAGGGTCATGCCCTCGGTCTCGAGTTCGACGTTGACGCGGGCGTCCGCCGCGGCCGCGGCGATGAACGCCCGCTGCTCGCGCTCGGTGACACTCATGATCGGGCCTTCATGACTGGCACCTTCATGACTGGGCCTCTTCGGCGGGATCGGGCATGTCCTCCACGTCCACGATCCCCGGCCAGGGCTTCACCCGGCGGGCCAGCAGCGGGAAGTCCTTGCGCAGCGGGTGTCCCTCGAACTCGCCCGGCAGGTAGATGTGGCGCAGGTCGGGATGGCCCACGAAGGCGATGCCGAACATCTCCCAGGCCTCGCGCTCGTGCCAGTTGGCGCCCGCGTACACCGGGATCCAGGTCTGCACGGCGGGGTTCTCGTTGGGGAGGTCGGCCTTCAGGATGACCGACAGGTTGCCGCCACCGGGGTGGTCCTCGACCGCTGCCGCCCGGGCGAAGATCTGCAGCCGGGTCTCGCCGCCGGTCACGCCGTGCTCGATGGCGGTGTCACGGGCCGGCGGACCCGTCGTGGGCCAGTCCTGCTCGGCGTCCATGTCGCGCCCGAACGGCGAGGGCAGCCAGTCGATGGCCGACAGGAAGTCGAACCAGCGGCAGCCCAGTTCGTCGCGCAGGGCGTAGCCGGCCGGCTGCCAGGCCTCGTGATGCACGCGCACCCACAGCTCGCCGCCCTCGCTGTGGTGCGCCAGCACGGCGTCGCCGAGCACCTCGCTGAGCAGCTCGACCGCGGCGGCATGGCGCGGCGCCGGGGCGGCCTCGGTGGCAGTGGTATCGGTCACGTCCGGAGTCCTCGTGCGCTATCCGACGACGATCGGGTCGCCCTTCCAGCGGGGCACCATGTCCTCGTTGGCGATGCGCTCCTGCAGCAGCACGATCCCCTCCAGGAGGGCCTCCGGTCGGGGCGGGCAGCCGGGCACGTAGACGTCCACCGGGATGATCTGGTCGATGCCCTTGGTGACGGAGTACGAGTCCCAGTAGGGGCCGCCGCAGTTGGCGCACGAGCCCATCGAGATGACGTACTTCGGGTCGGGCATCTGCTCGTAGAGGCGCAGGATCGACGGCACCATCTTGTCGGTGACGGTGCCCGAGATGACGACCAGGTCGGCCTGGCGGGGGCTGGCGGGGAACGGGATCACGCCGAGGCGCATCACGTCGTAGCGGGGCGAGCCGAACGCTGCGCCCATCTCGATGGCGCAGCAGGCCAGACCCCACTGGTACACCCACAGGGAGTACTTGCGGCCCATGTTCAACAGCTTGGTGAGGGGCGCGGGCATCTTGCCGCTCTCGACGAGGCCCATCTACCGGTGCCCTCCTCGCGAACGCTGCCCTCCCGCCGGGCCGGCGCTCACACCCATCGCAGGACGCGCTTTCGCCAGGCGTAGAACAGGCCGAGAGCCAGGATGAAGATGAAGATGGCCATCTCCACGAGCCCGAACACCCCGTAGACCTCCAAGCGGGTGGCCCAGGGGAAGATGAACACCGCCTCCACGTCGAACATCACGAAGAGCAGCGCGAAGAGGTAGTACCGGAGCGTGCTCTGCGACCAGCCCTCCCCGACGGGGTCCACGCCGCTCTCGTAGGTGACGTACTTCTGGCGCTGGGGCCGATCCGGTCGCAGCACGGAGCCGACGCCCAGCATGAGCGCCACCATCAGCACCGCCAGGACGGCGAAGAAACCGACGGTCAGGTAGCTGCGCAGGAACTCCGACACAGGGCCAGAGCCTACCCGACGGCTCGAAAGCTGAGCGGATGGCGCACCTGCTACAGGTGTCGCGCCTGCTGACACTGCCGGTGGCCACGGGGCGGACCACCTGACGCGAAACGTGTCGCGCACCCGACGGCGGCGGAGGCCAGCCGCGTGACAGCCGAGTGCCGGCTGCTCCACCGGGCGAAGAACCAACGACCCCGGCGAAGTGGGAGCTACCGCCCTCAGCCGCCCATGCCGGGGATGCCCGCCATGGCGGCCTCGACCTCCTCGGTGGGGTAGTCGTAGTCCTGCAGCCGGCCCGACAGGTAGGAGTCGTAGGCCGACAGGTCCAGCAGGCCGTGGCCGCACAGAGCGGTGAGGATCACCTTCTCCTCACCGGTCTCGGCGCAGCGCCGGGCCTCCGCCACCGCCGAGGCCAGGGCGTGGGTGGGCTCGGGGGCCGGAATGATGCCCTCGCAGCGGGCGAACAGCGTGCCCGCCTCGAAGCACTCCGACTGCGCCTTTGCCTCGGCTCCCACCAAGCCGAGGTCGTAGATGTGCGAGAGCAGGGGCGACATGCCGTGGTAGCGCAACCCGCCCGCGTGGATCGGCGCCGGCACGAACGAGTGGCCGAGCGTGTGCATCTTGAGGAGCGGCGTGAACCCGGCCATGTCACCGAAGTCGTAGGCGTAGACACCCTTGGTGAACGACGGGCAGGCCGCCGGCTCGACGCAGCGGATCTCCGGCGCCATCCTGCCGGCCAACTTCTCGCGCAGGAACGGGAACGACAGCCCGGCGAAGTTGGAGCCGCCGCCGGTGCAGCCGACGATGAGATCGGGGGTCTCGCCCAACTCGGCGAGCTGCACGAGGGCCTCCTCGCCGATGACCGTCTGGTGCAGCAGCACGTGGTTCAACACGCTGCCCAGGGAGTAGTGCGCCTGCGGGTCGCCTGCCGCCACCTCGATGGCCTCGCTGATGGCGATGCCGAGGCTGCCCGGGTTGTCCGGCTCGGCCTCGAGCAGCTTGCGCCCCGTCTCGGTGACCGTCGACGGGCTGGGATGGACGGTGGCGCCGAACACCTCCATCATCGAGCGCCGGTAGGGCTTCTGGTCGTAGGAGGCGCGGACCTGCCACACCTCGCATTCCATGTCGAACATCTGGCAGGCGAATGCCAGGGCGCAGCCCCACTGCCCGGCACCGGTCTCGGTCGTGAGCTTGGTGATGCCTTCTGCGGCGTTGAAGAAGGCCTGGGGGACGGCGGTGTTGGGCTTGTGCGACCCCACCGGGCTGACGCCCTCGTACTTGTAATAGATGCGGGCCGGCGTGCCGAGGGCCTGCTCGAGGCGCCGGGCGCGGATCAGCGGCGTGGGGCGCCACAGGCGGTACACCTGCTGGATGGGGTCGGGGATGTCGATGTGGCTGTCGCCGCTGACCTCCTGGAGGATCAGCGCCATCGGGAACAGCGGGGCGAGCGCCTCCGGGCCGATGGGTTCCATCGTGGCCGGGTGCAGCGGCGGCGGTGGCGGCGCCGGCAGATCCGGGATCACGTTGTACCACTGGGTGGGCATCTGCTCTTCGGGCAGGAATGTCTTGATGCGTTCAGCCATGGGCGCAACAGTAGGCGGTTGCAGCCGTGGCTGCCGGTGGGTCACCGGTGCCCGGTCGAGGGTCGGGGTGCCGCTCTG
>JAGWAL010000042.1:17247-22120 GCA_021296415.1 Acidimicrobiia bacterium
CCCCCGGCGGGCCGTTCTGCCGGCCTGTGCCTACAGCCGGAAAAACTCTCGCCGCCTGAGTTTCTCGCCCTCGGGATCCACGACGACACCGGCCTGTTCCAACGCGATCACGCCCAAGAGCGGCTCGGCTTCGTCGTCCCCGACGATCACCAGCGCGGGCGCAACGTCTTCCATGAATTCGAGTTCCGCGAAGGCGATCTCGAACTCCACCTCACTGCCGTCGGCCAGCCGGTAGGACCTGCGCCCCCTCGGCTCGACACCGATCGCCTCGAGGCACCGGCGCGGCACCAGGCTGTCGCCGGCACCGGTGTCCACCAGGAATTCGCCCTCCCAGCAGCGTCGCCGATCCAGAGGGTTTCGCACCGTCACCGTGACGTGTGTCCCGCCCATGTCTGCCACTCCTACTGCTTCGGTTCGCCTCTGGCCGCTCGTCAAACCCCGTGAGCCGACCGGTGTGCCGACCGAATGACCATGGTAGATGGAAGCCGTGGCTCTGTCAACACAGAACATGATAGAATATAATATCTTATACTAACACGCGTCTATACAGTCAGACGATGCCTCGCCGGGTGTCCGGCAAGGGTCCCCCTTCGGATAGCTGGCTCAGGCGCCCTCGTGGTCGGCGGACTGCTCGGCGACCCCGGTGGCTTCGATCCAGGCTGCTGTTGCGGCGGCCTGTTTGGTGCCGTCGAAGCCGATTCGTTGGGTGGGTTCGACCTCGAGGATGACGCGGCGGGGCGAGTCGAGGAACTGCGCGAAGTGCCGGGCGCGATCCGGGTCCCGGTGCAGGGCGGCGGCGAGCTCGGGATAGAACCAGGCCTTGGTGTCGTCGTCGGTGTGCAGCGTGCAGATGCCCTTGTAGGTGACGGTCTGGCGGCGGGGCACGCCGTCGGCGCCGGTGCTGGTGACGACGATGCAGACCCGGGGGTCTCGGCGCACCGCGGCAATGCGGGCCCGCTGGCCGCCGGCGGTCAACCAGAACCGGCCGTGCCGCCGGATGAAGCTCATGATGACGCCCACCGGCCAGCCCTCGCGGTTGGCCCAGATGAAGGTGCACTCGGTCTGCGCCGCCAGCATGGCCTCCTCGTCCGCGGCCCCCAGCCCCCAGTCCGAGACATCCTCGTAGTGGCCCTCGCCGGGTGCGTCCTCGGTGCCGCTCGGGTTATCGGGCATCCGTCACCTCACTCCCGGAGGCGGACCGGGTCGGAGCCGTCCCAGCCCTGTGCTGCCTCGGCGACCATGGCGTAGAAGTCACGCAGGCGCCCGGTCGGTACGTACAACTCGGTCAGGTGACCCCGCTCGGCAATCGTGTCGATGTAGCAGACCCTTGTCAGCCCGTAGGCGTTGCCCGTCCCGGCGACCTCGTAGCCGAGCGCGACATAGCCGGCGACGGCGGCATCGAGGTCGTCCACGAAGCAGGCCACGTGATGCAGTCCCTCCTCGCCGGGGGCGTACATGTCGCGGACAACCGAGGGACCGGTGCCGTGGTCCTGGATCAACTCGACCATGATCGAACCCCACTGACCGCAGGCGTTGGTGTGGTCGAAAGGCGCCGGACGCCCCCGGTGCGTGGAGTCGTGCATCGGGATGTGATGGCGCACGAAGAACGGGCCCGCCCCGAACCGCTCCGCCCACCGCCGCGCCCCCTCGACGACGTCGTTCACCACATACGCGACCTGAACGATCTCCCCCAACGGATGCAGCACGAGAGCAGACCCTAGTCAGCAGCCCGCGGTCAGCAGCCCGTAGCCCGCAACCCGCAGTCAGCAACCCGCAGTCAGCAACCCGTAGCCCGCAACCGCCTGTCCACCGGGATCGCCCGCCACGGACGCCCCGCCCTCGGCGTCCACCGGTACCCCACCGTCGGTTCGTGGCTATCAGCAACGGAGTGGGTGGTTGACTTCAGGATTGTCGGGTACCGGGGGCGGGCGGGCCGGCTGCTCGAGGGCGAACCTCCCGTCGGAGCCCTTGACGACTTCGGCGCCACGTTCGTGAATCTGGTGGTGGCAGCGACTGCAGAGCAGGCAGAGGTTGTCGAGGTCAGTCGTGCCACCGTCGGCCCAGTGCCGGATGTGGTGAGCCTGGCACCAGTTGGCCGAGGCCCCGCAGCCGATGCAGCCCTTGTCCCGCTCGGCCAGAAGGGCCCGCTGACGGGCGGTGGCGTGGCGCTTGCCGCGGCCCAGCCACAGTGGCTCGCTCTTCCGGTTGAACAGCGCCGGGATGATGTTGGCGTCACAGGCCAGCCGGATCAGCTCCTCCGGCGCCAGCCGAGTACCGTCGACGAGCCGGGCGTCCCGTAGTTGGCTCAGCACCGTGTCGTAGTCGGCAATGACCAGCAGGTCGACACCCTGTGGCGTGCCCTTGGCGTTTCCGCCACCCTCACCGCGCGTAGCCAGCACCTCCAGTGCATCGGCCATGCGTTGCTGCGGGGTGCGGCGGTTCTTGGGATCCTCGGCGCGCCACAACTTGTTCGCCACCGCTGTCAACGCCGTCTCGATGCGGCTGCCCGTCACCGGGTCGAACCGGCCGAACATCTCGAACATGCCGTCGGGTTGCTGCTTCCAGGTCAGCTTCCGCTGGGCCCGCTGGTGGCGGCGTCGCTCGGTGAGGTCATCACCGCTGCGGTCGTTGAGGTGGTCACGCACCGTGCGGCCGAACAGATCCGCCGGCTCCCGCGCCGCCGCGGCCAGCATCGCCTCCTCGTCGATCGGACTCGCCCCGGGCGCCGCCTGGGCTGCCTCGGCGATCAACCGCGCGTGGTGAGGCGTGATCGTCCCCTCCGCCAGCGCCTGTGCCGTGCCGGGCAGCTCGGCGAGCCGCCCGGCCTGCTGAATCTCGCGCTTGGCGCCACCACGCGACTGCTTCCGCTTGCCTCTCAGGAGATCGACAGCCTCGGCCTCGCCCCGGCGGCGAGCCAACTCGGCAACCGCCTCGGCGTCCATCGCCGCTAGCCGGGACTTCGCACGCCCCAGCACTACCAGGTGATCCTCCAACTGCCCGTCACTCAGATCCCCCACCACGACCGGCGCGGCGAACAACGCCACGACATCATCCCGCTCCGCCGATCCGGCCGCACCCCCGCAGCAACCCTCGCTCTCAGCGGAGGCACCCCCGAGGCGACCCGCAGCGGCGGCACCCCGGCGGGCCCGATCCGTCGCGGGCCGATCCGTGCCCGCCCGGCTTCGCCCATTTCGATCCGCACGGACGTCGGCAGGCGCGCTGCACCGGTCCGATTCGACCCCATTCGGAGCGCCGGGCCGAGCTGCGCCGGAGGGACTTCCGCCCACCCGGCGGGCCGAACCCGGCGCACCGTCACCGGTCCTCGCCCGAAGGCCGCCACTGCGCTCGGTCACCCCGCCACCCGGTGGGTCCACTGCAGCTGCCGCTGCTGCGGTGCGTTGGTTGAAGAGGGTCAGATCGGTCACTGGTCGCTCCCCGAGGACATGCTGCGTTTCCGGCTTCGGGTCGGCGAAGCCGACGAGCCGGTCGGGGAAGACCAACCCCGCCAATCGGAGGTCAGTGACCGGTACCCGTACTCTATCGCCCCCATGCGACAGACACAACATCTGTTCGGAACAAGTGCGACACAAATCGAAGATATCTGCCGTTCTGCGGCGAGCCGGCCCCGCCTCCGCCAGCTCGAGCCGGCGACTTCGCCGCGCCATCGGGCACGCGACCGCCTGACGACCGCATCAGAAGTCGAAGTCGTCCGCCTGCACCACCTCGAGGAACTCCCGGAGCCGCTCGGCCTGCGCCTCCATCTCGTACCGATGGCAGGCGTCCTGCCACGGCTCGGGCTCGAAGTAGTCCGGGCACACGTTTCTTATCTCGTCGTCCAGATCGTCGGAGATCTGGACGACGTCCACCACGTACACGCCACTAGCGGGATCGGACTCGATGAAACAGCGGGCCTCGTCGCGGTTCGCGAACACCAGCAGCTCGCCGTCCAGCACCGTCATGCAGGTGTCGCGGGGGCTGTCGGTCAAGCCGACCCGGATCCGGCAGGCCGCCTCCCGCACCTGCTCGGGCGACGCACCCCATTCGAGCAGGAACCGCACGGTGTCCAACGCCAGGAGATCCTCGTAGGAGTACCTGCGGCGGCGCAGGCCGGGCGGACCGGGCAGGCTGGGGTTGGCCATGCCGACGCCCTCCCACTCCGCCAGTTGCGCGTGCGTGATGCGACAGATGTCGGCCGCCTCCTTCGCGCTGAACCCCAGGTCCACCCCACCAGGTCGATCAATATGCATGTCATCCCCCTTTGTTCAATACCTTTTTGTTCAGTCTCGATGATGAGCCGCTCGCCAGACCATAAGAACCCCCTGTGACACAACCGCGGCGCGGCGCAGTGACTCGATTCCTAGAGTCCTCTCATGACCTTGGGAGCGAACACGGCGCCGATCACGCCGGCGGACGTGGATCGGGTGGGTGCGGACCACACGGCTGATCCCGCCGCGGCGGGCACCCTGCACGCCGAGGCCTACACCACCCAGCGGTGGTACGACTTCGAGCAGTCGGCCATCTTCGCCCGGAGCTGGCAGTGGGTGTGCCACCGGGAGAAGCTGGCCGAGGCTGGCGACTACGTGACCACAACCGTCGCCGGAGTCCCCGTCGTGGTGGTGCGCGACGGCGACGGCGAGTTGCGGGCCTTCTACAACGTCTGCAAGCACCGGGCGCACGAGGTCGTCTCCGGTGAGGGATCGACCGGGACGCTGCGCTGTCCCTACCACGGCTGGACTTACGATCTCGACGGCTCGCTGCTCGCCGCCCGCCACACGAAGCAGCTGGTGGACTTCGACCCCTCAGGCATCTGCCTCGACGCCGTGCAGGCTGAGGAGTTCGCCGGATTCGTGTTCGTGAACCTCGACCCGGCGGC
>JAGWAL010000042.1:22227-25731 GCA_021296415.1 Acidimicrobiia bacterium
GAGAACTACCTGGAGTGCTACCACTGCCACGTCGCCCACAAGGACTTCGTGTCGCTGGTGGACATGTCCACCTACAGGATCACCACGCACGGCATCTACTCCAGCCAGCCCGCCGCGGCCGGCCGCAGCGCCAACTCCGCGTACGACGTGGCCGACGCCGCCGTGCGGATCCACGAGGCGTGGTGGCTGTGGCCCAACACCTGCCTGATGCGCTACCCCGGCCGGGGCAACGCCATGATGATGCACGTGATCCCCGCCGGCCCCGACCGCACGCTCGAGACCTACGACTTCTACCTGGAGGACGCCGAGCCGAACGCCGCCGAGGCCGAGGCGATCCGCTACATCGACGAGGTGCTTCAGCCCGAGGACGTCGGACTCGTCGAGAGCGTGCAGCGCGGCATGCGAACCCCGGCGTTCACCTCAGGCCGGCTGGTGTGTGATCCGGCCGGCGGCGGCGTCAGTGAGCACGGCGTCCACCACTTCCAGAGCCTGCTGCTGGAGGCCTACCGCCGGCACACCGCGATCGCGGAACGCTCGGAGGTGCCCGCCAGTGGCCGAGCCGGCGGCGATCGCGCCGCGGGGCGCGAGGAATCGACGACGGCTTTGGGCGGCCGCGACGCACTGAGCGCGCCGGCGCGGCCCGGCCGGCTGGAACCGATCGTCGGCTTCTCGTCGCCACTCACCACGACCGAGGTGCTCGACGAGGATCGTGGCTGACACCGCCGTGGGGCCGCTGTCGCTGGCCGCGGGTGTTCTGCCCGAGTTCGAACCGCCGCAGGTGGTGTCGGCGGCCGCCGCGGCGGGGTTCGGGCTGGTGGGCATCTGGTTCGATGCCGAGACGTGGTCCGCGGCCCGGGCGCGGGAGGTGCGGCGGCGGCTGGACGGCAGCGGGGTCGGCGCCCTGGACATGGAGCCGATCTTCGTGACTCCCGACGGCGACTGGGGTGAGCGGCTCATCGACGCCGCCGTCGAGGTGGGTGCCGGCAACGTGCTGACGGTGAGCCGCGGCCTGGAGCCGGCCCGTTTCGCGGACCGCTTCGGGGAGTTGTGCGACCACGCCGCACCCGCGGGCATCACGGTGGTCGTGGAGCCCACGCTGCTGTATTCGGTGAGCACCCTCGCCGAGGCCCGGCAGGTGGTTGCGCTCGCCGGCCGACCCAACGGCGCCATCCTGGCCGACAACCTGCACCTGGACCGGGCCGGCGGGAACCCCCTGGAGGCACTGCGGCGGCTCGACCCGGCGCTGCTGCCCTACGCGCAACTCTGCGACGGCCCGGCCAGACCGGCCGACGGCTCCCCGGCGGCGTTGGTGAGCGACGCCCGCGACGGGCGACGGCTGCTGGGCGACGGCGCCCTACCGGTGCGGGAGTTCCTGGCCGCGCTGCCGGCAGGGATCCCGCTCTCGCTGGAGATCCGCTCCCGGGAACTTCGCCGGCGCTACCCCGGCGCCGCCGAGCGGGCCGCCACCGTCCACGACAACGCCAGGCGCTTCCTCGCCGGTCCAACGACCTGACGAGGGGCAGCAGCACCGACACCCGCCCGTCGATGGATTCCGGCCTCCGCCGGAATGACGGGCAAGCAGCCCGAATGCCGACGCTCGCCCTCGGCACGGCCCGCGGATGGATTCCGGCCTCCGCCGGTATGACGGCGGTGTGGCCCGCCGGTTGTGGTGTGGCCCGCCGGCCCCGAGGGCTACAGGTGGCCGGCGGTGGCGGCGGCGACGGCCATGCGGACGTCGTCGATGGCCCGCACCATCGTCTGGCCGATGAGGTCGAGCCTGGCGACCTGGTCGATGCGCGGGGTCACCTCGGTCAGTTCCCGCGCCGACAGCAGGGCCCGGAAGATGCCGCAGGCGTCGGCCAGGCAGATGAGCATCGCATCGCGCGGATCGGGGATCTCGTCGCTGAGCAGTACCTCCATGATGCGCAGCTTGACCTCCCGCCGGACCTGGCCGTCGACCGCGGGATAGCGCCGCGTGCGGAACACCCACAGGAAGCGCTCGTCGCGCTCCTCCAGGATCCCCTGGTCGACGAGCCGTGCGAGCGCCGCCTCGCGGATGCCGTCGGCGCGCTCGGCGATGTGCTCGATCCAGAACCGCGTGTTGTTGCGCTCCCCGGCGGCTATCTCCGCCAGCGTGGGATCCAGGAGGCCGTCGCCGGTGGGCGTGTCGTCGATCAGGAACAGGTGCTCCAGATCGTTGTCGATGCGGTTCTCGATCGCCAGCTCCATCAGCACCGCGCCCGCGATCGAATAGCGCAGCGACCACGTGGGCACGCGCACGAACGACCCACCCTCGTCGCGCAACTGGAGAAGGACGATTTCCTCGACGAGCCCAACCATGTGCGTCCTTTCGTCGGGAGGTGGGCAAAACCTACCGCACCCGCAGGCAGCGGCTGCAAGGCGCCAGGCTCGGCGCCGTCTCGCCCGGCGAACGCGGCTTCGCCGAGCGCCGAACGCAGCGCGGAAACCGGCCGAGCATTCGGCCTCGACTCAAGTCCGGGACAGACTTCTCCACCTGACGACAGAACAACTTGTCCTCTGGGGTCGTCACCGTTCGTCATCCGGTTCGCACCAGTAGGGCGGGGGGGCGGGCGTAATGTAAAGCTGCTCCCAGGCAAGGCTCTCGTCGGCCGGGGCGAACTCGCGCACAACGACGGTGTACGGGCGGAGCCGCGGGCTCAAGACCTCGAAGAGATACACGGTCGGTGCATGCGAAGGCACTTCGAGGAGCCAGCGCGATCGCTCGTTCACCCACGTACGGGTAAGGGCGTCGCTCTCGGTCACTCCATAAGCTTTGACGTTGGTCCCGTTCACCTCGATCACGTACCTGGCCGCGTCATCCAAGCTCACCCGGTAACGGTCACGGGTGCCGCTGCTGGCAATGCTTCCCCCGTGGACCTGCCCTGGTTCGAGTTGTGTGGCCGCGTCCTCGATGGCCTCCTCGGTGGTGGGATAGTCGTCACCCCGCGCGGTGATGGACAGCGCATAGCTCTCGGGCTGACCGGCCGCCCGTCCCAACCGACCGACGCGCACCCAGTAGTCGCCGGTCCATGACGGCGCCCAGACCCGGTGAGTCCATCCCCACCCCGCCATCGGCCCGCCGAGGGCGCACCACAGCCCATCGAGCAGCGCGAAGAATGCGGCCCGCTGGCCCTCCAAGCGGAACTCGTATTTCCTCCCGGCCTCCAACGGCACCCTGAAGTAGTCCACGTCCTCGGGATAGTCGAGACGCCCGGTCACGGTGGTCACGTCCTCGCAGGCCTCCGCCCCGGTGCGGTCGTCGCACGCCCCGCCCGAGAGCGTCGGTCCCTCGAGAACGTGCGCTTCCGAACGCGCATTCCCGAAGTCGTCGCCGATGTCCAACCGCTCGGCGACGATGCTGTACTGGCCCTGGGCATTGTCGCCCCCGAATGCGACGAGCAACAGACCGTCGGCCGGTACCACAACGTCGAACGGTCCCGTGGGGGACGGGCCGTCGAAACCCTGCGAGAGACTCGCCGTGCC